>CAMWNL010000353.1 GCA_947175585.1 uncultured Bacteroidales bacterium
CCATAAGTATATCCTCCTGCATCAGAGCAGTTGTACCGACCATATCGGATGCTGCGGCAAGATATACGCCACCTGAAAACTGCACTATCAATACAAAAAATATGAACAGATAGGGTTTTAGTTTACGAGGTACATAATTCGGAACATACGGTATGTCAAACGGTCCCTGCGGAGCGTGCCAGTCTGCCATATCAGTACTTCACAAAACATTCCACATTCATTCCCGCTCGCAATTTAGCCATGTCATCCGGTTTATTATCTGCACTGAACTCGATTCTGACGGGAATGCGCTGTCTCACTTTTACAAAATTACCTGCTGAGTTATCCTGAGGCATTAATGATAACGAAGCACCCGTAGCGGTAGAAATCGATTTTACTGTGCCATTGAATGTAACATTGGGAATAGCATCTACCTTTATCTCTACCTTACTCCCCGATTCTATGTGTCGGAGTTGAGTTTCTTTATAATTGGCCGCAACCCATATATCGTTGGAATCCACAATGTCAATGAGTGTCTGACCGGGCTGAACGAGCTGACCCACCTGAATTTCTTTACGTGAGGTGTAACCATCGCAGGGTGCAGTAATTACGGTGTAACTCAGGTTTAACTTTGCGGTTTCGAGAAGAGCCTGGGCCAATTCTATGCCGGCTTCTGATTGTGATATGCGTTGACGGTTTACGTCCACCACTGTTGAAGTTGCCGATCTCTGACGAGACAGCATTTCATAGCGTGCTTTCTTCGCTTCATAATCGGTCTTTGCTCCGTCATATTGCTGACGTGTCACGGCATCCTGAGAAAGGAGTTTTTCATAACGAGCCAAATCAGTGGCAGCCATTTCCATGACAACCTTTGCTTCGGTAATCGAAGCCTCACTGACAGCTACATTAGCTGAAGCTGATGTAACCGAGCGGTTGGCAACATCACGTCCGGCGAGAGCATTCTGATAGTCGGCACGGGCACGGGCGACATTGAGGCGCAGGTCGGCGTCGTCGATTATGACGAGTGTGTCACCCTTCTTTACCGGCTCATACTCGTTGAAACGGATTTCCTTAATATAGCCTTGCACACGACTGTTCACGGGCACAATCTGCTGCCGTACCTGTGCATTGTCGGTAAATTCCACATTACCGAGATGAACGAATCGTGAAGCGACCCAGATACCGGCTGCAACGATTACAACTATTGTGATAATATAGGAGAGTATTTTTTTACTGCGATGTGTCATATCTTTCCGGATGTAAACAAGAGTTTGTAATAATAGTAGATGATGTTAATGCGAGCATTCACAAGCTGTTGCTCCGCATCGAGTTTTGAGTTTGCCGCGTCAAGCATATCAGTTATGAGTGCCATGTCGGCAGAATAGCGTGTCGAGGTGGTGTTATAGTTACGTTCTGCAAGCTCCACGCTCTTCTGCTGTGTTTTAAGTTCCTCATATGCTTCGAGATAGTGCACGTAGTCAGCGTTCACAGCCAGCGACAGATTCTCTCGTGCCACCTCAAATTGCTCAAGAGCCTGCTGTGTGGCTGCGCGACTTTTAGCAAGCGATTTGTTGGTCTTATAGAGCGATGAAATATTATAGCTGACACCAACTCCAACATACCAATAGCTGAGGTTACGGTTAATCGGTGGGATTTCTACGAGTATCGGACCGTCAATATTCCAGCCAGCTTGCAGACCGATTTTGAGCAGCCGTTCCGATTTTACGAGTTCTTCTGTCTTACGGCTTATATCCACTCCTGATCGGGCAAGACTGAGTGACGGTGAATGTTGTTCGGCTTCTGCTTGCCACCATGTAGCGCCATCCTTAGGCAACGAACGTACAAGAATAGTACTGTCCGGAATTATAACCGTATTTTCAGGCAGTCCGGCAATAGTCACAAGATTTGTATTGAGAATATCAATCGTATTGTTGATTTTAACTAACTGAAGCTCAAGATTTGAGACGAGTAGTTCATATCGGGTTATATCGTTCTGCAATGCTGTTCCCTGCTCATATCTTGCTCTCATTTCCTGAAGAACCTTTTGTGCGGCAGCTATATTCTTTTCTACCACACTTCTTAAATTATTGCACTTATAAATATCAAGATATAAACCAGTGAGCTGAAAGCGGATGTTGTCACGTTGAAAATCAGTAGCATACCGAGCCGCAGTAGATTTAATTTCGGCAAGTTCAATGGCATTCGTTATCGCTCCACCGGTATAGACAGGTTGAGTAATACTGACAGCCAGACCATTTCCGAAATGTGGAATTGGAGCTTTCTGATAGTCACTGAAGTTACGTTTGGTGATAAATCCGTCACCAATGTAGCTTAAAGATAGCGATACATTGATGTCAGGGAGGCGTCCTGACCGGGCAACGTTAATTTCGCGTTCGGCTTCATTCTGAGCCGACAATGATGGCCGGAGCTGTGCACTATTGACTTCAGCAGTCTCAAAAATTTCTTCAAGAGTAATAACCGATTGACCATAAGCACACACTCCACCGCCCGACAGGATTATTGACAATAACCCTGTGAGCAATCGAAGATTGTTCATGAAATAAAATTTTATAAGTTTGGGGTGAATTTTTTCTCAGATCATATAACTGAGAGAGACCTGTTTAAATACATGCCTCAACCGGAGCTGTGCTTTTCCAGTTTTCAAGATGTCCCCAGTTTTTTACTGTAAGGGACGATATCACATACGTGCTTGATACAGTGTTCATTTAAGTGCAACTCTTTGTGAATCGCACTGCAAAATTACAAAAAAATATTGAGACATGGAGTCCTCCTAAGCTATGGTTTTGTCCTATGTTCCATTAGCCATCAAATAAATGTCGTTCACCATTTAAAATAAACTTTTATCTTTAAAAAAAGTCTTATTAATAAAAACAAAACTGAAAAATATGAACTTCAAGCATTTATTTAGCGGCATTACCGTTGGGTTATGTCTTGT
>CAMWNL010000354.1 GCA_947175585.1 uncultured Bacteroidales bacterium
ATGGGGCATCAGCGATGATGTTCTCTGTTCCGGCAATTACTCCGTGCTGACATTCATTTATGATGTGCGCGGCGAGATTGTCGACATTTTCCCCTCCGAGTATATCCATGTCGGCGGAGATGAGTGTCCTAAAGTGCGTTGGGAGCACTGTCCGAAGTGTCAGGCCAAAGCGCGTGAACTGGGTCTGAAGTCTGACGCACACGGCACTGTCGAAGAAAAACTGCAAAGCTATATCATCCATCACGCCGGTGACTTTCTGGCTTCACGCGGCCGCAAGATGATAGGGTGGGACGAGACTCTTGAAGGCGGACTCGCACCGGGAGCCATCGTTATGTCATGGAGAGGAGAGGAAGGCGCGGTCGAAGCCGCCCGTCAGGGTCACGATGCAATCCTGTCTCCAACCAATTACTGCTACTTTGACTACTACCAGACTGATGACACGGATAATGAACCTCTCGCCATCGGCGGATATGTGCCACTGGAGAAAGTCTACAGTTTTAATCCGATACCCAAGGATCTGACCGACGATCAGCAGCAGCATATCTTAGGGGTTCAGGCTAACTTGTGGACAGAGTATATTCCTACATATCCTCAGGTCGAATACATGACTGTGCCACGCTTGGCAGCTCTGGCCGAAGTCCAGTGGACCGACCCTGACAAGAAAGACTATGATGACTTCGCCGGACGCCTGATACAACTCACCGGACAGTATGACGCTCAGGGCTACAATTATGCCACTCACTTGTTCAACGTAAACGGCAAGCTGACACCCGACAGCGTGAAGGCCGTTGTTGTGGCAGAGTTAAGCACTGTCGATGATGCTCCGGTCTATTACACTCTCGATGGATCGGAACCCACTTTGCAATCATCAGTCTATGACTCGCCTATCGAGATCTCGACATCCACGGTGATCAAGGCTATGGCTGTGCGTCCCGGGGGCAATAGCCGGGTGTTTGCTGACAGCGTTGCCTTTAATAAAGCTACGGTCCGCCCGATCACCCTTGCCGGGCAACCGCATCCGCGATTTAGCGGCGATGGCGCTATCACGCTTGTCGACGGCAAATATGGCTCAACTACGTTTTCAGCCGGAGGATGGCTCGGCTTCATCGGCAAGAATCTTGACGCTACGATAGATTTAACCGATGTCACTGAAATATCATCAGTCACCGTCAGGACACTTGTTGATGTCGTGGATTGGATTCTCGATGCCAGGTCTATCACGGTTATGGTGTCGAATGACGGTGAGACGTTTAGCCTGGTGGCACACGAAGAGTACCCGATAAATGACCGTAACTCGCCCTTGGAAGTAGTGGCTCACACGCTGAATTTCACGCCTGTGAATACCCGCTACGTGCGTGTGGAAGTAGAGAGCCAGCCCAAGATGATCTCGTCAGACAATCAGCTCATGGATGCACCGGCATTCCTGTTTGTCGATGAAATTATTGTCAATTGATTTCACACGCCGATGAATAATTGTTTAACATATCTGTTTTAGAGTATTTTAACAGGTATTGCTTTGCCTGTGAATATTTTTAATTTAATTTTGCGCGTTGGAAAAAACATACATATTAATTCACACAATTCTATGAAGAAATCTTTACTTTTATTAGGTGTTGCAGCTTCGGCTATGTCGCTGTCTGCAGCAAACGCTTCTGAGCAGCCTCAGAAAGATAGCTTTAACAAGGCGGTCGCTAAAGTCGCAAAAATCAATGCTGAGAACGCCGCTCGTATGGCCTCTAACTGGCAGGCAGGCTGCATCGAAAACTACTTCTGGGGTGGAGCTGACTGGGAATCTGCCGGTAAAACTTTACGCACATTTAATGCTGATGGTACTATTGCATCATTAAGTGAAGACCATCACAAGACAGAATTCCTCTACGATGACCTGAATCGTTTGATTACCCAAAAGGACTATTCTTATTACGAAGGCGACTGGCAACTTGAAGCTACGTTTTATTATGAGTATGACACTGTCGTTACCGACATGGTTATCAAGACTACCTATGAATCTAGCTGGGGCGATGGATACAGTCAAGGTAAGGAAATTACCCGTAATGAGGCCGGTAATGTCACTAAAGTTCAGGATTACTACATCTATGAAGACGGTGAAAAAAGTTATGATGGTGAAGTTCTGAACA
Source organism: uncultured Bacteroidales bacterium (assembly GCA_947175585.1). Classification (GTDB taxonomy): domain Bacteria; phylum Bacteroidota; class Bacteroidia; order Bacteroidales; family Muribaculaceae; genus CAG-873. Next base: position 2,139 of record CAMWNL010000354.1, read on the forward strand.
TCGAGTATGGCGCTGACGGCAAGGCATGCAGTGTTTTTGAGGAATATTACGGTGAAATCGAAGAATCTTACACAGATATCACCTGGGAGAACACTGACGGCCAGATCTTCGAGATCGAAATAGATGATCCTGACTCAGATTCATACTTCGGTGCTAACCGCATCAAATCTGCAGTAGTTAATAATGGAGACGTTCCCGGAGATGAAGCTCAGCTCACAGTTACTTACGACGGTGTCAACTATCACAGCTTGTTGATGATGGGCGAGGTGCGTCTTGCTGAAATCAACTATACAAGTGTTGACGAGTATGGCAGCTATGACGCCACTCTTTTCGAATGTGACTATGACAGAGCTGATGACGGTGAAGGCTATGTGCTTGATTTCACCCGTGATCGCGAGACTACCTACCGCGTCGATGCCTACGGTCTCTTGCTTGAAGACATGTCGACTACCGAATATCACTACACTCGTCACGAAGATGAGACAGAGGTAGAGGGCCAGAAAGCTGATGTAGTCTATGATGAGACTTATGGCTATCCTCTCGAATACATTCTTTCATATAAATCATACTCTTACGATGATTTTGAATTAAGCTCTCGCACTGTATTCTCTGACTACACTGATTTTGGTACATCAGGCATCAACTCTGTTGTAAACGAAGACGCAGAGGCAGAATATTTCAACATTCAGGGTGTTAAGGTTGACAATCCCACCAACGGTCTCTATATCAGCCGACAGCGTAGCACAGTTACTAAAGTAATAATCAACAATTAAGAATCAGTAAGATAACTAT
>CAMWNL010000355.1 GCA_947175585.1 uncultured Bacteroidales bacterium
ATAGCCGGAGTCCTGTCATGTAACTTTGTAAATTATCTTTGGGACTGTACCTCACAGATCCTTGCGGCCGACGGTTACGATTTCTCTGTAGTCGAACCTCTCATACGTGCAACTCTCGACAAAGCGGTAGCTCTCGGGCCACGCGCATCACAGACCGGTCCGGCTATGCGTTGCGACGTTGAGGTTATGCGTCGTCATATCAGTCTTCTCGATTCAGACAAGGCTGATCTTTATAAAACCCTCACCAACTCTATTTTAAAAACTCATCAACTCGATTGCAAGCTATGAGCAAGATAAATTATGACCTCACACTTATTGACGGCATCGTCTTTGACATCGACGGCGTCCTTTCGCCGTCTACCGTTCCGATGGGTGATGACGGTGCGCCGCGCCGCATGGTTAATGTCAAGGATGGCTACTCCATTCAGCTCGCTGTCAAAAAGGGCATCAAGATGGCGATTATCACCGGAGCTGCTGACGAGACTCTCTGTCGCCGCTATAACGCTCTCGGCGTGACGGACGTTTATCTGCGTGCTGCTGATAAAATGCCCTGCTTGCTCGACTGGCTTGACAAAACCGGTCTCACGCCCGATCGGGTTGCATACATGGGCGATGACATCCCTGACATCGGTGTCATGCAGGCTGTGGGCTTGCCTTGTGCTCCGCGTGATGCTGATCCAGAGGTGAAGGCTGTGGCCCGTTACATCACTCAGGCGTGTGGAGGTTATGGCGCCGGGCGCGAACTCGTCGAAGAAGTCCTTCGCGCTAAAGGACTGTGGATGTCACATGCCGATGCCTTCGGTTGGTAATCTTCTCCCCTGATATCACATCATAAAAATATGAAACTTCTGCTCGCTTCAAACTCACCGCGTCGGCGTGAACTTCTATCGCTTCTCGATGTTGATTACGAAATCATCAAACCGCGTCCGGTTGATGAGATTTATCCCTCAGAGCTCGGCGCAGCCGAAGTTGCCCCTTACCTTTCAGCACTCAAGGCTCGTGCCTATGCTGATGTGCCGAGTGAAGGCGAGGTGCTTGTTACTGCCGACACCGTTGTGATATGCGACGGACGTATCCTCGGCAAACCGGCTGACGAACACGACGCGGTTGAGATGTTGTCACGACTCTCGGGACGCACCCATCAGGTCGTGACCGGAGTGACACTCATGACCCCAACTCAGACCGTCACATTTTCAGAAACAACCGACGTCACTTTCGACAATCTCTCGCCCGAAATAATAGCCCGTTATGTTGAGCGTTACCGTCCCTATGACAAGGCAGGAGCTTACGGCATACAGGAATGGATAGGCTGCATCGGCATCCGCCGCATCGAAGGCTGCTACTACAACGTCATGGGGCTCCCCCTCCACACCCTCTACCACCACCTTTCCCAACTCCGGAAATCATAAGCGAACACACTCCCTTTAATTTCTCCCTAAAATAAATTGTGTCTGTATTAAGCCATCGTTGTGACATCTGACAAAATCGTTTTGCGATTTAGCGATTTTTCAGAAATATTTGTTAATTTTGCAACGATAAAAAAGAGATTTATTAGGGGTGCTTAGCCCGCAAGGCGAAGCTGAGATTATACCCTTAGAACCTGAACCGGGTAATACCGGCGTAGAGAAAATAATAATTTATGAATAAACTGCTTCTGGCAGCGGCGTCGCTCTGTGCGTCGCCTTGCCTGTCGGCTGTCGAAACCGTGCAAGCCGACTCATCGCGAGTGATTAACCTCGAAAATGTCGAAATCGTAGCTAACCGCGCTGACAAAAAAACGCCCGTGGCTTACACCAATGTCACCAAGTCACAGTTGGCTAAGATCAACGACGGTCACGACATACCCTTCCTTCTTAGCATGACTCCGTCGGTCATCATGACGTCAGACGCAGGTGCAGGCATGGGATATTCGTCAATCCGCGTGAGAGGCACCGACGGATCGCGCATCAACGTCACCGCCAACGGTATTCCGATCAACAACTCCGAGAGTCACAATGTCTATTGGGTCAATATGCCTGACCTTGTGTCATCGCTGCGCGACATCCAGATACAGCGTGGAGCCGGAACGTCGACCAACGGCGCCGGGGCTTTCGGCGCGTCAATCAACATGCTGACCGATGCGCCATCAGAAGACGCTTACGGCGAGTTTGCGACAACCTACGGCATGTATAACACCAACAAACAGACCCTACGTGTCGGTTCTGGCCTCCTCGGCGATCATTGGACTATCGACGCCCGTATCAGCCATCTCGGCAGCGACGGTTATATCGACCGCGCGTGGTCAAAACTCTGGAGCTACTTCGGTCAGGTGGCCTACATGAACGGCGGCACATCAGTCCGTCTCCTTGCTTTCGGCGGCAAAGAGCAGACCTATATGGCCTGGGATTACGCTTCAAAGGAAGAAATGGCGGAGTATGGCCGCCGCTACAATCCCTGCGGCAAGTACACCGATTCTGACGGTAAGACCGCCTATTACGATGACCAGACGGACAACTATATCCAGCATCATTTTCATCTGCTCTTCTCTCAGACTCTTTCAGACTGTCTCAATCTTAATGTCGCCCTTCATTACACTAAAGACGACGGTTATTATAACCAGTACAAGACCAATCGCACTCTGACGGAGTATGGTCTCGAACCGTTCTATGTCGACGGCGAGAAGGTGAAGAAGAGCGACCTGATCCGTCTTAAGAAAAATGACAACGGTTTCGGTGGCGGTGTGTTCTCACTCGCATATAACCGCGGCAGGGTGACGGGTGTGCTCGGCGGAGCTCTCAATAATTTCCGCGGTCACCATTTCGGTCAGATTGCCTGGGTGCGCAACTATGTCGGCCCGATTAATCCGCTTCAGGAGTATTACCGCAACCTTGGCGAAAAGCTTGACGGCAATATTTACGCTCGCGCCAATGTCGCAATCGACCAGGGTG
>CAMWNL010000356.1 GCA_947175585.1 uncultured Bacteroidales bacterium
CCGTAAAGAGTGTGAGAATCGGCGGCATAGGTTATCATAGTGCTTCCGTCGGCGCTGGCGCCTTTTGTGGCGATAAGACTCGTGCAGGCATAAGATTCGACGGAGACAAGTCCGACGGCGAGCACGACAAATGAAAACAGACTTTTCATAGGCAATTGATTATTTAACTTGTTTGACAATATTTAATTCGGGATACCAGAGATAGCCTTTGACACTGTTGAATCCCATAGCTCTCAACAGGGCGATATAGACTTCGACCTGACGACGATGAGACGGCAGTGGTTCGGCAGTGAATTTATAGTCTACGACTTCGACATCGCCGTCCGGACTGACTACAATGCGGTCAGGACGGAATGTGGAGTCGCGTTCCGGGAGGTAGATGCTCTGCTCTTTATAGACGGTAGCCTCAGGAGAGAACCATCGGCTTACATGACGGCGCGCTCCGGCAAAAGCGTTGCTGACTATGTCGTGATAGGAACGGCGGTCTTCGTTAGTCAGACCATAGCGCATAGCAGCGCGAGACACCACGGCATCGATGTCATCGACAGTGACAATGTCGGCCATTATAGAGTGGAGATGAGTGCCGCGTTCGGCAGCAACAGCACGAGTGTCATCAAAAAGACCGAGTTGCACGGCTTCGTCCTCGGCGACAACCTCATCGTCTGTCATTATTTCACCGAGACCAGAGGTGGCATCGTCGATAGTGGTAAGATTGGCTGTATCTTCGCGGAAAAAAACGCGATAATCGTCGATAGACAGTTCCGACACCGGTTGTTGACTTTCGGTCACTTGCTTGGGAGTCGTGGGCTCGCCAAACTCAAACATCAGGCCGTCAGCGCCTACATCGGGAAGGATGTATGACTTAAGATCCATGTGCAAGTGCGGATTATCGGAAAGCGGCATTGAAAGGGCCGACACCACTTCTTTGCCGGCAGCTATCTGCTTCGAGAAGCAGATGTTGAGTTCGCGTCCGGCACGAGTGTAGGCGACATAAGTGGTGTTGAGATTGTCGGCAATCTGATCGCGGCGGTTGGCAGTCGCTTCATTTTGAAGGGGTGAACCGTCGAGAAGGCATGAGGGGCCGAGAGTTACAGACAGCAGCGGCGGCCTGAGGTCGGGGCTCACAAAATCAACAGCGTCGGGCTTCAGCCAGATGTTTTGATCGTTCTTAAATAATGACCAGTCACCCAATGGGATGTGGACACAATCCCACTCCAGGCCCTTGGCGGAATGGACTGTCATGATGGTGACGGCATCCTCGCCGGCACCGGGATTGATGGCGAGGCGGTCACTGTTTTCATCCCACCACTGAAGGAAGGCGTGAACCGAAGGGTTGTATTTCTCGCAGAAATTCAGAACTTCATCCTGAAAAGCGGCGATAAAAGCGAAATCTGCTGCCCGACGCTCAGGTGAAATCTTTTTTTCGATGATTGTCTCGACCAAAGAAACGAGTCCTGACGGATTGACTTTCCTGATTTCGGAAATGCTGTCACTGATGCCGTCATTGTCAGAGCCGCTGTCAAGCAGAGCGAGACGCAGAGCCTCGGCCGGATCGAGATTCTCAGACATGAAGTAGTCATAGCGGCCAATCATCATGCGTATATCTCCAACAGACCCGTACACTGGTCTCAGAGCTTTGACTTCGTCTTTCAAGTCCCCGGATTCGTAGGACTTGTCGACGAGCTTGAGCATACCGATAATCAGTTTTATGGCCTGTGAATTTTTAAGCAGCAGGCCTTCTGCTGACAGAATCTTAATCTCCGGGTGATATTTCAACATATATTCGACCACACGGCGAGCCTCTTTGCGCTTACGGACGAGTATCGCGATATCGCGCCATCGGTAGCCGGCGTCATGCTGCCTCAGAATTTCTCGGGCGGTGATTTCAAATTCGGCCGGCATGTCGTTGACGGTCATCTTATTTGTGTTGTATATCCTGATGCACGACGTGAGCGATGAGTTGCCCTTGGAGAGAGACTGGACTGTGTTTTCGTAACCTTCGACACCAAGTTGTGAGGCAATGCGAGTGAAGAGAGCATTGTTGAATTTGACTATGTCATGCGCACTTCGGTAGTTTGTGTTTTCTGAAGGCTGATTACCCCTGATCACATGGTTGTCGGGGAAATCTTCGTTTGCTATGACATGGTGGAGTAATGAGGAGTCAGAGTTGCGGAAACGGTAGATCGCCTGTTTTTCGTCTCCGATTATGAGATTGTCATTGTCGTAGGCGACGCTGTCGGCGACGAGAGGTTTGAGGTTGCTCCATTGGAGCACAGACGTGTCCTGAAATTCATCAATGAGAAAATGAGATAAGGTCACGCCGATGCGTTCATAGATAAAGGGTGTCTCACTGCCGGCGATGATGCGATGGAGCAGATCATGAGTATCGGAGAGGAGTATGAGATTGTTTTCGTCGCGAAAGCGCTTGATGTAGTCCCATGTGAATCCGAGAAACTCCAGGCCGGGACATGCAGCACGAACTCTTTTTAGCGAATCGTTTTCGAGAAGGGCAGAGCGACAGTCTTTCAGCCATCGTGCAATATCGTCAGACAATTGTGAGGAAGCTGATGCTGCAGCACTTTTCTTAAATATAAGTGTAGCGTCGACGGGTGAGTCAGAGTCGATGATTTTATTAAGTGTGACAGATTTTTTATAGTCATTCAATGATAAACCGAACACCGAATCAAGAACCGTGTTAATCATGCGTGGCAGAGGAGCCTTCATATCGTCGGGAGATATGCCGTGGGCAAGTATGGAATCAATCAAAGATCGGGTCCGGGCTTTCATGTCAGCGTCAAGTTGTGACAGGTGGGAATCAAGTTCACGCACAAATTTGCGCAGGCGGGAGGGATCTTTGAGATATTCGATTACGTTGTCGGCTTCACGCTTGAAGTGCTCACTGCTCATT
>CAMWNL010000357.1 GCA_947175585.1 uncultured Bacteroidales bacterium
TGTCAACACCCCGGTGCTTGGCCCCCAGTCTTCGATACTCGGCGAAATGATGATTATCGGCCTTACTGCCGACTCAACATCTCTGCTCGACCTGCGCACTATTGCCGAGCGCGTCATCCGTCCGCGCCTTCTCGCTATGGGCGGAGTGTCTCAGGTAGCTGTCATCGGTGGTGATGTCAAGGAATATCAGATAAAACTGCTGCCTGATAAAATGAAATATTTCGATGTATCGCTCAGCGAATTACTCGAAAGTCTCGAAAACCTCAACGACAACGCATCGGGTGGCGTCATCTACGAATACGGTAACGAATACATTATAAAAGGTGACGTCAACACAACCAATCCCGATGAAATTGCTGCTTCAGTTGTACGCAGCGATGAGCGTGGTATTGTGACAGTCGGAGATCTCGCCGTAGTTGAAATCGGAGCCGCACGACCTCAAATCGGTCTGGCATCAGTGAAAGCCGAACCGGCCGTCATCATCACTGTAACCAAACAACCGGCCGAAGGCACCATAGGACTGACCGAGCGTATAGATAAAGAATTGGAGGAAATCACCAAAAACTTACCGTCAGATATCGTCCTTTCAACAGATATCTTCCGTCAGAGCGATTTTATCGACAACTCGATAAGCAATCTTCAGAGCGCTCTGCTCGAAGGTGCGCTATTTGTCATCATTGTACTGTTTTTCTTCTTGATGAACCTGCGCACAACATTAATTTCGGTTATCGCGCTCCCATTGTCGATTATCGTAACGGTGCTGGTGCTCCATTTCCTCGGCTACACAATCAATACTATGAGTCTTGGTGGCATTGCAATTGCAATAGGTTCGCTGGTCGATGATGCCATCGTTGACGTCGAGAATGTCTACAAACGCCTGAGACATAACGCATCATTACCGACAGAAGAGAGAAAATCAATCGGTGAAGTCGTATATCATGCCTCAGCAGAAGTGCGTATGCCGATTTTCAACTCATCTTTGATAATTATAGCGAGCTTCCTGCCTCTTTTCTTCCTTACGGGTATAGAAGGTCGCATGCTGATTCCTCTGGGTGTATCCTTTATTGTCGCGCTTATCGCGTCGACCATAGTCGCGCTTACCGTCACACCCGTGCTCTGCAGTTTTCTGTTGTCTCCCAAGAAAAACGATAACAGTGAACTCTCGCGAGATCCGTGGCTCGCACGCAAACTCAAAGGAGCCTACAACCGTTCACTTTCCGTATCTGTGAAAAGACCTTACGTGGTCGTAACCGCAACAGCCATATTGTTTATCGTATCGCTTGGTCTATTTTTCACACTCGGCCGAAGTTTCTTACCGGGATTTAATGAAGGATCTTTCACCATCAATGTGTCGACTCTTCCCGGCGTATCACTTGAAGAAAGCGACAAAATCGGTCGCGAAGCCGAACGCATCATTATGTCAGTACCCGAAGTTCGCACAGTTGCCCGTAAGACGGGACGCGCGGAACTTGACGAACATTCACTCGGCGTGAATGTCTCTGAAATCGAAGCGCCCTACACTCTCGCCGACCGCACTCGCGGAGAAGTCGTTAGAGAGCTGCGCGCAAAACTCGGTGAACTTCCCGGCGTCAACGTAGAAATCGGCCAACCTATCTCGCATCGTATCGACGCTATGATGTCGGGCACAGAGTCACAGATTGCGATTAAGCTTTTCGGCGACGACCTCAATAAACTGTTCTCGACCGGTAACCGCATAAAATCGATAATATCGACAGTTCCCGGCATCGTGGATGCAAATATCGAGCAACAGGTCGAACGTCCCGAACTCGTAATATCACCAAAGCGACAGCTGATGGCTGCCTACGGCGTCAGCATGGCCGACTTTAATCGTGTGATTTCCGTAGCGATCGGCGGACAGCCGGTATCACAGGTATATGAAGACGGGCAGCCTTACGACCTGACTGTAATTCTCGACCCATCGTCACGCAACTCAATAGAAAGCCTGTCGGAAATGGCAATTGACTCATCGAAAGGAAAAATACCTTTCAGCACCATAGCCGATATCCGCTCTACCACAGGTCCCAACACCATCAATCGCGAGAACGTCAAACGTCGCATTATAATATCGGCTAACGTCGATGGTCGCGACCTCCGCGGCGCGGTCAACGAAATCCGTGATCGCATCGATGCGGAAATCACATTGCCTCAAGACTATTACATCACCTATGGAGGCCAGTTTGAAAGTGAGGCGGCTGCATCCAACACTCTTATGTGGACTTCGCTCTGCGCGCTTGCCATTATATTCATGCTTCTTTACGGAGAATTTAAGAACTGGACGCAGTCTCTGATAATACTTATCAACATGCCTCTCGCCGTCATCGGCGGTATTTTCATCCTGAAATTCACTTCAGGCGAGTTAAACATACCGGCTATCATCGGCTTCATTTCACTGATGGGTATTACCACGCGCAACGGCATGCTCCTTATCACCCGCTACAACAAGCTCGCAGCCGAAAACAAGAGTCTGGTCGAGCGAATCTTCCTCGGGTCTACCGATCGTCTACTGCCGATAGCAATGACAGCTCTGACCTCGGCGTTGGCTCTTATTCCTCTGGCTATTAACGGAGACAAGCCGGGTAATGAAATCCAGTCTCCGATGGCTATCGTAATACTCGGCGGACTCATATCATCCACTGTTTTAAATATGTATGTTGTTCCGGCAATTTACTATCTAATCAACCGCAAAAAATGAAACATAATCTATCAGCATATATTTTAACGTTAGCTTTAGCGTGCCCGACAGCTATTTCGGGGCAAAACGCGCAATTCGAGTCAACGGTTTCCGAAATACTTGCCAATAATACCACTCTCGCTGCTCGCAGAGCGAATATCGACGCTGACATTCTCGGCCTTAAAGCCGAAAATAATCTTGCTGACCCTGAGAT
>CAMWNL010000358.1 GCA_947175585.1 uncultured Bacteroidales bacterium
AATCAAAAGTCCTATGGACGGACTGATAGCATATCATTCCCAATCTTGATTTCACCCTACTTAATTATTAATAATAAACTAAAACAAATTTTTCTGAATGAAAAAACTTTCATTATTTACAGCAAGCTTTGTGATGTTGCTTGGTAGCTTGTACTCATGTAAGTCTGCCGATCAGAAGGCCGATGAGGCTCTAAAAATCGAAGATCGCCCCAAAATAATGTGGGTAGACTTTTCTGCAAACTGGCCTAAGTTCTCTAACCCCGACACTGCCCGTTACTATGTAAAGAAAGCGGCTGACGCAGGTTTCAATCATCTTGTTGTTGACGTAAAAGGCACAAAGAGTGCGGTTGCTTACAACAGTGATATTGCTCCGCGTCTCAAATCATGGAAGGGTATCGAGTTCCCCGAAAACTACGATTATCTCGACACGATGATTGCTATCGCTCGCGAAAACGACATGAAAGTGCTTGCGTCGCTCAATATGTTCTGCGAGGGTACTGATGCCGAAAATCAGGGAATCCTCAACGGTGACCGCGCTTCATGGGCTACTGAATACTATCTTACCGACGGCACTATCGCTCCCGAGAACGGTCGCGAAGGAGCCGGCACTGCCTTTATGAATCCTGCTCTTCCCGAAGTTCAGGACTATGCCCGTTCACTTGTCCTTGAGGTAGTCAATAACTATGATCTCGACGGCGTTATGCTCGATCGCGGACGCTATGAAGGCATGGGTTCGGATTTCTCGGATTTCTCAAAAAAGAAATTTGAAGAGTATATCGGCGAAGAAGTCGAAAACTTCCCTCAGGATATCTTCGAGTGGGTGCCCGGCGAGAACGGTGAGTTTACCCGTAAACCAGGCAAGTGGTATAACAAATGGATCGAGTGGCGCGCTTCAGTCATCTATGATTTCTTCAAGGGCACTCGTGAAGCCATCAAGGCAGCCAAGCCTGACATGATGCTCGGCAACTACACCGGTGCATGGTATCCCTCTTACTACGAAGTGGGCGTTAACTGGGCGAGCAAGGATTACGATCCTTCCAAGGATTTCGATTGGGCTACTCCCGAATACAAAAACTATGCGCTCAACGAGCTTTTCGATCTCTATACCAACGGTAACTACTATGTTGACGTAACTCTCGACGAACTTCACGCTCGCGGTGGCCGCGTTAAGAACGAGACTGACAGCGAGTGGTCGACAGGTGACCACCTCTGTGTGGAAGGAGCATGCGAATTCTCTCGCAAACTTCTCGGTGACCGTCCTTTCTATGGCGGCATGTATGTTGAGCAGTATTATGGCGACCCCGACCGCTTCCAGCGCGCTGTGAAGATGAACCTCGAAAAGAGCGACGGCTTCATGCTCTTCGACATCTGCCACATCATTTCCAAAGACTGGTTTGACATCCTCGCTCAGGCTGTCAGCGAAGCCGAAGAAGAAATGCGTCAGGCTCAGGCAGCTGAATAATTCTCCCATCCCATCATCATCACGACGGCGAGCCGAATTTATCCCGGCTCGCCGTCATTGTTATTATTGTTCTTGCATAGGAATAATAACATAGGTGCCATTGCCTCTTAATCCAGAGGTCCTGATGCCGTAAGGAGAGCTTGAGTTGGTACTGGAGAATATGTAGCCGAGGTCTTTTGATGTACTCGAATCGAATCCTGATACCCATGTCCCCCATGAAGTGTTACCATATATATTTTTTGCACTTCCGGCAAATGGGGCATAAATTATCGGGAATATAATTGTATTTCCCGGCTCTTTTTTCGATGCGTCACAATAATATTCCCAATACCCGTTTAATGTTGTTTTGTCGCTGATTGCCACCGGACGATAGCCTTTCTGGGCGACATTGTATTCAAACATGCTTGTGAATGTCTCAGTATTTGGCACGGAATATCCGATAGGGCAGGGATCGTAGATAGATTTTATAACAGCATCATTGTTCATCCCCTTGTTTTTAAGGCCCCAGTTCCATAGATTAATGCCAACGTTCTTTTGAAAATATGTTGTACTGCTGATATAATAGAGTTTTGTGGGATTGCATAGGATAGATTCGATATTGTATGCTGTAAAAGCCGTATATTCACTTGGAACGTCGGTTGATGTTGTCTTACCGTCGGGCCATGGCTTGACAGGAGCCGGACAACCCCACTGCCACGACGGAGCATGTCCAAGAATTTTGAGATTACCTCTCTGTTGTAAATAAGCGACGTAGCGTGCCCTCGAACCATTTGCCCACAATACAATTTTGCATGTACGCTCGTTATTACCTTCTCTTTTGTCAACCCAACCCAGATAAGACGGCATAATGTGATAGACGTTTCCCTCCGGAGTTTTCAAGGTTATATCACCTTGGCCGGGTTGATAGTTTGTTACCCAGATGTGCCAGGACCAGAGACTGGTGCCGTTTTCAGTGACTGTTATTAATGCATTGCCTTGTGTGATTGTTGATTGATTGACCTTGAATACGAGTGACTTCCTGTCATCTGAAAGCTGTAGATCGGTGATGAGATTGTCTGCATCCTGCCAGAGTATATCCGCACCGGTAATATAGTCCTGAGGACTGACACCTTCACGTGCCAGATCACATATATATGGTCGGGTGATTTCTATTTTTTCGTAAGAGGATGCGTTTTTCTTTCTCCCTGCAAAGGCGGTAGCAATCCATCCTGTAGCATTATTTGTGCTGTAAATGCAGCGTTCGTTAAATACACCGTCTTTAATTGTATTGCCGTATACAATGGGTATTGAGTATGTGCCGGGTGCATTGATGATGTAACAGTTGGCTGTATTTTCTACGGTTTCCTCGCCGGTAGCATTAGCGAGATTATAGGGCTTGCTGTCACTGCCCCTTTCAGGCTGTTGCTTCAGTTCTTCATTGATAGACTTGTAC
>CAMWNL010000359.1 GCA_947175585.1 uncultured Bacteroidales bacterium
GCCTGACCCTTCTTGCGAAGGATTTCAACAGCTGCTTCAATATCGCCGTCGGTTTCGGCGAGAGCCTTTTTGCAGTCCATCAAACCGGCGCTTGTGAGGTTGCGCAGTTTGGTGATTTCTGCCATTGTTACTGCCATAATATTATAGTAGTTTTAAGCGGTTGTTAAAAATTAAAATTATTCGGCTGCTTCTTCAGTAGCAGGAGCTTCAGCCTCAGCTTCAGCTTCGGCCTTGCGTACGCGGCGACGTTCGCGTTTGGGAGCGCCTTCGCCTTCGCCGGCTGCTGCGGTATCAACCTTTTCAGCCTTACGTTCTTCGAGACCTTCAGCCATAGCAGCAACTACAGCGCCGACAACTGTTTCGATTGATTTAGAAGCGTCGTCGTTTGCAGGAATCACGAAGTCAACGTTAGTGGGGTCAGAGTTAGTGTCGACCATAGCGAACACGGGGATGCCGAGACGGTTAGCTTCAGCAACAGCGATGTGCTCTTTGAGGACGTCAACAACGAAAAGCGCAGAGGGAAGACGGTTGAGGTCAGCGATAGAGCCGAGAGTCTTCTCAAGTTTAGCGCGCTGGCGAGACACCTGGAGGCGTTCGCGCTTAGAGAGGTTGTCGAAAGTGCCGTCAGTAGTCATCTTGTCGATCGCGGTCATCTTCTTCACAGCCTTGCGGATTGTGGGGAAGTTGGTGAGCATACCACCGGGCCAGCGTTCGATAACGTAGGGCATATTGATAGACTTAGCGAGATCTTCGATAGTCTGCTTAGCCTGTTTTTTAGTAGCAACGAAAAGCACTTTTTTGCCAGACTTGGCGATGCTCTTCAGAGCGGCAGCAGCTTCTTCGATCTTAGCTGCAGTCTTGTAGAGGTCGATGATGTGGATACCATTGCGCTCCATGAAGATGTAAGGAGCCATAGCAGGATTCCATTTTCTTTTGAGGTGGCCGAAATGGCAGCCTGCTTCGAGGAGTTGGTCAAATGTCGGATTTGCCATGATTTGTTTTTGATGTTTGTTTACGTTCTTTTTTGAAAATCAATCACGGGGTAGGGAACGTGTCCATCCACGCGATTTAGATACTAAACACTATTATAATAAAAGTACGATTAACGTTTCGAGAACTGGAAGCGTTTGCGTGCTTTGGGACGACCCGGTTTCTTACGTTCAACAGCACGGGGGTCGCGAGTCATGAAGCCATGTTTGCGGAGAACGGCCTTGTCGTCGGGGTTGATTTCAACGAGCGCACGAGCGATGCCGAGACGGAGAGCTTCAGCCTGACCTTTGTAACCACCACCGTCGAGGTTTACGAAGATGTCGTATTTCTCAGCGACGTCGAGAGTTGTGAGGGGCTGTTTAACGATATATTGAAGAATCGAAGAAGGAAAATATACTTCGATGGGACGTTTGTTTATAGTGATGTTGCCGGTGCCTTCTTTAAGGATTACGCGAGCAACTGCTGCTTTACGACGGCCAACTGCGTTAACTGTTTCCATGCTTCAATTATTTAATTGTGTTAATGTCGAGAACTTTGGGATTCTGAGCTTCGTGGGGATGGCTCGGACCGTTGTAGACGTGGAGGTTCTTGATGAGCGCACGTCCAAGACGGTTTTTGGGAAGCATGCCTTTCATAACGCGGAGGAAAAGGGGGTGCATGCCGGGTTTAAGGTGCTTGTTGTAAGACTTCTTGATAAGCACTTCGGGAGTGAGCTCGCGCTGACCGCCGGGATAGCCGGTGTAGTTGAGATAGATTTTGTCGGTCAGTTTTTTACCGGTGAGCACGACTTTGTCGGCGTTAACGATGATGACATTGTCACCACATTCAACTGAAGGAGTGTAGCAGGGTTTGTTTTTGCCGCGCAAGATTTTTGCGACTTTCGAGCAAAGACGACCGAGATGCTGGTCGGTAGCATCGATAATCACCCATTCGCGGTCAACCTGCTGAGCGTTTGGTGATACGGTTTTGTAGCTTAAAGTATCCACTGTTTAATTGGTTGATTAGTAGTTAAATAAATTTGACCGTAGTCAAGCCGGCGCTCGGCCAAAAGCGCATTGCATGACGACTGTCAGTGATTGATTTGGACATAATCGGACTGCAAAGTTACGAATTTAACGTTCTATTTGCAAACTTTTTAGAGCTATTTTATGAAAAATTATAGGGCAGCGTTGTAGTCCGGGTCGAAGATGGAGTTGAGGATGTGGGCGAGGCGGAGGCCACCGCGAAGGAATTGCTGTTCGACGGTGGGCGTCCAATAGGCGACTTCGTCGTAAGAGATGTTGGCGTCGGGTCTGAAATAGGCGTAGACGTCAGAGGCGATGGCGACCGTTTCCTTAGCCCAGTCGTCGATATTTCCGCTGATTATTACTGCTTCCTCCGCCGGATTGGCACGGTCGATCTGTTGCTGCCACTCGGTGTAGCTCCATTTGTGGGCAGATTCGGGGATAGATGTATCCCAGACGGAGTGGAGGTTGTTGTCTCGGTTGAAATATTTCACTTTGATGCGATTGCCGCCGAGGTCAGTTGCGTGACCCATGTGTAGCGGCATGTGGAGGTCGCCGACAACGTGGACAAGAATCTTGAGAGCGAGCTGCCGGTCTTCAAGTGATGCGTCAGGATCGTTGAGAATCTCGATGCGTGATTTTATGGCTGTCACCGCGTCACCGGAGGGATTGGCCGGAGCCTCCTCGTAGCGGACACCTTCGTCGATATTTTTATAATGCCATGTCTTGGTGTAGGCAAGTTCGCGCTGGTGGCTTGCGTTGTCGAGCCAGTTGGCCCAGTAGACGATTGACTTGCCGTCGAACAGCGATTCGACGACGGCTTTGGTTGTCGGTGTCAGATGCTGTTCGGCGATGTAGGCTGTGACATCGTGGCCTTTCTGTCCCCAGGCAAAGGCGTTG
>CAMWNL010000360.1 GCA_947175585.1 uncultured Bacteroidales bacterium
TAAAGAGTGATAGCCACATGCAAGCGCCGCATCGCGGTGCGCAGCTTGTGGTAACTACGTCCCATCCTCCACATTAGCCGCGTGGCGGTCAAACTAAGCCTCAAACCCATAGACCGTCAACGTCGCGCCGTCATCGGGCAACATCTGCATCGCCGTTGCTACCCCGAAAGCGATTATCATTAGTACAAAAAGCAGCCTTTCTCATATGGTTTGGATATTAGGTAAATAGTCTCGGCTCGGTTGTAGTTTCTTTTACTTTTATATCAGTGAATATCTATTATTGCTTAATTGAACTAGCTCATTTTTCCGGATTACGGAGAATAACTTTCTTGCCATTTGACTGCATCATTTTATCCAAATCAAGTGACTCCAGATAGGATATTATCTCGTCCATACGATAATAATATCTGGCCATATTAGGTTCATTTCTTGACACCATCCAGGCTGCTTGCTTGATATACGCGTCCTTAACACTGCTGAAATGCTCCGGGTCGATGATTTTGCTAATGATCAGTCGTTCAAATAGCCAGTCAGACCCTGACGAAAACATTGTCTTGTCACCATTAACTTCTGGAAGGATAATATTAAAATATACGTCCTGGATTGATTTATATGTATTGAAAGTGTACGTAGCACATTTGATGACTACATCTCTGAGATAAGCATACTGCTCGTCGTAGTCAAGACCGTCAGTAGGTATATCAAAGGCTGATGGGTATCCTAACATTACGCCCTCAAAACCCACAGTACTGCTATCCCTTTGGTCAGACAGTGTCCTAAAATTGAATTTTTCAAACCATTTTTCCGCGATGTCAAATCTAACATTAAAACTTGGGTAAATGGAACAAAGTCTACCTTCTGTAATGTGCCTAAAATCAACAGATCTCCAACCGCCTTCAAATCTCTGAATGAAGGAATATTTACGTTTACGGTATTTAAAATCTTTAAAAAAAGGCTCCTGACAGAGATCGTTTGCAATTCTTCCAAAAAATGTCATAATAATAAATTTTACTCAAAATATTTATATTCTATTTTGTAATCTCTCACAAATATTTTTGTTCCTTATACCGTAGTGGTAATAGTGGTTGTCCTGCTCGACGTTGCCATTAATCGTCATGGCTGACAGTAGGAGGTTATAGAGAATTAATATGTGGCGAATGTTATTCATACTCAATCGCAAAGGTAAGCGATATGTCGTTAATTTCCAAACGATAATAATATGTTATATAGCATGTTTTTGTGGCTACATTTTTTGGACAAAAAGACAAAAAGACATAGGGTTGATGTTGATAATTTTGTTTTTATGTCTTTATGTCTGATGTTTTGGCAAGCGGTGCTATATTTTTTGACATAAAGACAAAAAGACATAGGGATGGGGGATGGTTATATTTCTTTTTTATGTAACTTTGTCGCTGAAATGGACAATCTACGTTTAGCTATCTGCAAAGAAGCTGTCAATCAGCTGCCTCCGGTTCAGTACAACGGTGGCATACAGGTCATTGACACTATCGACAAGGCGCGAGTGGCCTTGCGCGAGTTGACACGTGCGCGTATGGTAGGCTTTGACACCGAGACTCGCCCGTCGTTCCGCAAAGGCCATCTCCACAAAGTCGCCCTGATGCAGCTCGCCACCGATGACTACTGCTTCCTATTCCGTCTCAACAAACTTGGAGTTTTCGATTTGCTGAAAGATTTCCTGCAGAACCCTGATGTAACTAAAATCGGCCTGTCGGTCCACGATGATTTTCAGGTGCTGGGCCGCTCGGGTGAAATTGCTCCCGAAGGCTTCGTCGAGCTTCAATCGTTTGTCAAGCAATATGCTATCGCCGACACCTCGCTGCAGAAAATCTATGCAATCGTCTTCGGAGAATGTATCTCCAAGAGTCAGCGGCTCACCAACTGGGAGGCTGAGGAACTGACGCCCCAGCAGCAACGCTACGCCGCGATCGACGCATGGGCCTGTCTACGGCTCTACCGCCATCTGTCGGAGGGAAATTTTGATCCGTCAGATTCACAATATATCTTACCCGACCCTCCTGCCGAGCAACAGGAAGTCGCTAACTCAGAACAAAAATGAAAATAAAACGTTCGACTCTAATACCTGTCATCCTTCTGGTCTATCTTGCGGTCATGTCGACGATAGGCTGGAAGCAATACGCTTCGGGCGACATGAACGCCACAGAGTATTTCGGCATCATCGCGCTGACGCTCGCCGTCATCGTTGCGCTGCATTTCAGTCTCAAGCGCCGCGAACGCTTGCGCGCAGAACGAATGGCCGATATCGAACGTAATCAGAACAACAATAACACAATATAAAAACATAAAAAACTATGGGTAAAAAAGCTCTATTAATGATCCTCGACGGTTGGGGCATCGGCAACCACACCAAAAGTGACGCCATCTACTCAACCCCGACCCCCTATTGGGACTATCTCCTCGAAAACTATCCTCACTCCGAACTTCTCGCCGGCGGCGAAAGCGTAGGTCTGCCTGACGGCCAGATGGGCAACTCTGAAGTCGGCCACCTCAACATCGGCGCAGGCCGCGTCGTCTATCAGGATCTGGTGAAGATCAACCGCGCTATCAAAGACGGCTCAATCGCTCAGAATCCCGAAATCAAGAGTGCATTTGAATATGCCCGCGACCACGGCTGCGGCATCCACTTCATGGGGCTGACCTCAAACGGCGGCGTACACTCTTCGCTCGACCACGTTTTCGCGCTCTGCGACATCGCAGCCGATTACAAACTCGAAAAAGTATGGCTTCACTGCTTTATGGACGGTCGTGACACCGACCCCCGCAGCGGTAAAGGCTTTATCGAGGAACTCCAAGCCCACTGCGACAAGTCGGCCGGCGTAATCGCCTCTATCATCGGCCGCTACTATGCCA
>CAMWNL010000361.1 GCA_947175585.1 uncultured Bacteroidales bacterium
TCGATATAGTGAGCCATGCGCGGAGGCGCGATAATATAGTCGACCGCAATCTCAGGATGCGAGTCAATCACAGTCTTTGAGTAGGATTTTCCACTTCGCCCACGACGGTAATTCGTTTCTCGGACTTTCTGCACAACTTCAAAAAGCCGTGGTCTGCCACCGATGCCGTATGATTTAAGTGCCGGAGAGACTGCGAGACAGATAGTCTTTTCAGTGCGTGAAGAATCAGCCACAACGAGACAGGTGTCGAGCGGATCAAGTCCGCGCTCAACACATTCCACCGAAGCATAAAAAGACTTTAAATCAATAGCTATATACTGCCTTTGCATGACGCGAATCATAAAAACAACCGATGTCCTTTACAAAGTTACAATAAAATATGGGATATCCCCCCATCTATCTCCCCCAAAAAACACAGATTCAAATATATTTTAATTGAGAGTCGCTCAAGGATTGTAGCGGTCGCGATGATAGAAATTCATGATTTCGCGAGCCATTTCGAGGGCGGCTGTAGCCGGCGATGATGGGTCGAGCTGTGAGGCAGTGGCATAGGCGCTCATCGCTTCGGTCTTTCTACCCATTTTCCATAGTAACCGTCCGCGCTGATAGTGCAGCTCAGCGTCGTCGCCGGCCTTGATGGCGTCGTCAAGCAGGTCGAGGGCCGCATCAAGCTTACCGTCGGCCGTAAGACGCTCAACCTCTTTGCAAACTTGATTGTTATTGCTATAGTTATTCATTTTTTTATTAATTTTGAGATTTCAAAGTTAAGCATAATCATCAAGCTCACCAAAATTATGAAACGAAGAATCATTGCTATTGCCACAGCTGCATTTGCCTGGATTTCAATTTCAGCTGCCGACCCGACGAGTACCAACTACACATTCGCCGAGTGTGAAGGATCGCTGATGCCCTACCCTGACAATATTACGACCGTGGCATACCCGGATTCGCTTGAAGCGGTGATGATCAACCACGTCGGTCGCCACGGCGCGCGCTACCCGGCATCGTCGTCTAACTGTATTAAGTTGCGCAAAGCCTTAGCCAAAGCCGACTCAGCCGGCACGATCACTCCGCTCGGCCGTGAGCTTCAAAAGATTAACGATGAGGCAATTGCTGCGGCCAACGGCCAGTGGGGAGCGCTCGACTCTCTTGGCATGGCAGAGCAGCGCGCCATCGCCACACGTATGTATAAGGCATATCCTCACTTGTTTGAAAGCGGCACAGTCAACGCTATCTCCTCCTACTCTCCCAGAGTGATGATGAGCATGATGAGCTTTATGCACCAACTCGACCGCCTCAACAACAAGCCCAATTATCAGACATCGACCGGACGAGTCAATTCGCCGCTCGTGAGGCCATTTGATATCGACGAAGACTATATCGAGTTCCGCAAGACCGATGAAGTCAAAGACGCATACAAGCGTTTTTTTGACGAAACATGTCCGACAGGTGCAATCAGCCGTGTGCTTGGCAAGAATTTCCCTTACAAAGACGCTGACGAGTGGCGCGACCTCGCCATCACTGAGTATTATGTCATAGCCGGTCTGTCGGCGATGGGTATGCCAAGTGATGCCGCCCGATTTTTCACACGCGAAGAGTACAACGCCCTATGGTCATGTTTTAACATGCGTCAGTATCTCCAACGCACAGCGACCACGCTGTCGAGCATTCCAGCCGACATAATGTCGGATCTCGTGCTTAACCTCATTCAGACAACCGATAATTTCATTGACGGCAGCAATCCTTATGCCGTCAACCTGCGCTTTGGCCACGCCGAAACCATCATGCCCTTGGCGTCGCTGCTGCGACTGCCCGGATGTTACTATCTGACTAATTATTTCGACACTGTGGCGATGCACTGGCGTGATTTCTATGTTGTGCCGATGGCATCCAACATTCAGTTCATCCTTTTCAAAGCCAAAAAGAGCGGTCGCTACTATGTGAGAGTTGATTTCAACGAGGTGCCGGTGACACTTATCCCAAATAACGAATCAATCTACCTTCCATGGGGCGTGGCACGTGATTACATGATGAATTGCGTCCCACTCTACGCGCAATAAACTCTGCTGACGTCATCCGGCGGCTTTATAGAACCAAAACAACAGATAGCTTGTTAGTATTGCATAACTAATAAATTGAAAGATTATGACACGTAACGATTTTACATCTCTTGTGAATAAAGCCGTTGAACTCTATATGGGAAGCTTCGAACAATTTGACAGCAATCCCCAGATAAAAATTAATCCGGCGACCCTTACGATTCAGCTTGTCAACGGTAGCGAAATGGAGACTGACATAGAGTATTCAGACGAAGCCATAGAGGAAGCCGCAGGCGCAGAAACTCCGGAATATGAAGACGCAATGGACGCTCAAGCCAGACAAAATCCTGATTTCTACGCTGTAAAACATCTCCTCAAAAAAGACGCCGAAGGTAAAGCCACCATCGACGAAGCCGCCGTAGAAGAAATCGTCAACATCTACTTCAAATAATCCCCACAAAAAAATATTTCTACGCCCGGGCCGAATATCCACAATTCCAGTCCGGGCAAATTATATATAGTACGAGTAGTCAATGCCTGTCGTGAACATCTCGCGGTCATTGATCTTGTAGGTCATTTTTTAGACATAAAGACAAAAAGACATAGAGTGGAGGTTGATAATATTACCACGACATTATCGAATTCAAAGACATGTAAGGCATGTTCTTTAAGAGATGTAAGATTTGCAAATTTTTTGAGATTTTAGAAGATTTGATTACCCGTAGCTTAATTATAATTACCAAGATAACGTCCCTTCATGTCTTTTGTCCATTCTTCATCAAAGACCTTGTCAAGTGTTTCGATATATTCTTCAAGCCATGCGTTACAAAAATGTGAGT
>CAMWNL010000362.1 GCA_947175585.1 uncultured Bacteroidales bacterium
GGGGAGCAGATGAGCCGAGAAACTCTCCATTATAATAATGTAGATGTCGGGACGGTCGACAGTGAAGAGAGGTTGAAGCGAGTCAGGTTGTTCGACGGGCGACGTTGCAGACAGACTATTGAAAATGCCGGCGGCACGGTCTTCGTCGAAATAGCGGAACTGAGACGAGAAGTCGCTCTGGTGAGTAGCGGAGTACATCAGGCTGAAGAGTGGATTGATGGCAGCATGGTTGAGGCGCTGATTGGAGCTGAAGTACGACCGGCTGAGATTCATGGTTGAGACTGTCAGACTACCGCGGATGGGGATGAAAAGTGCAGCAGTGAGAAGGGTTGCGGCGACAGTGGAAACTATCGGGCGTGAGGATGTGGGGGCGACGCGGTCGGCGGTCTTGACAATGAGGAAGTAGATGGCGACAGCGAGGAGGACGACGGCAATGAAACCAAAGATGGCGGTGAGGGTGCTGACGCTTGCGAGCGCTGAGGCCGGAGCGCTGAAGAAGTAGAAGAACGGGGTAGTGTCGAGTCGGAAATTCCAGTAACCGTAGAGGGCAAGGTCTGTGACGGTGACGATGGAGATGATCGCGGCGGTAAGGATGATGTAGGCGCGGTTGATGACTGCAAGCACGCGCGAACGTTGTGCCCAGATGCCTACGATGGTCAGCAGAGCCGGCAAGATGGTGAAGTAGCCGGCCATTGAGCAATCCATCGGTAGACCGTGGTAAATCACTTTGAACCAATCGGCCACGGAAATGTCACCCATGAGGTCAAGGTAGACCGCCATGAAAACCGGCTTAAGTATTATGAATATGAGGAGGTAGAGGGTGAAAAAGGCAAGAATCCTTGCGAGGGGCTTAAACATATAACGGTTAATTAGGCGTAGAATGGGAGGAGGCGCTAACGCCGGCGTCGCGACGTGCGCAGGATGCCTCGCTCGGTGATTACATAGTCAACGGCAACGTCGTGAGGGTCAGCATCGATTTCGTCAACGAGCTGGAAGTCGTAGGCGACGCCGACTTTAATGGCACGGGTGTCGCCGAGGAGGCGGTCGTAATAGCCTTTGCCACGGCCAACACGATTGCCACGGCGGTCATAGGCTACGGCCGGAACGACGACCATATCAATCTGAGACATGTCGGTGGTGTCGTCGCCGTCGGGTTCCTCGATATTGAATGAGCCGAGGTGAAGCCGCGACTTGGCGTAAGGGAGTATTTCGAGGTTGAGGCCGTTGACACGCGGAAGGTAGAAGCGTTTGCGAGTGTGCCACTTGTCGATGAAATCGAGAGTTGACAGTTCGTCGGGGAGGGAGTGGTAGAGCAGGATGCTTTCAGACATCATAAAAGCAGCTGTGTGCTCAAGCAGGTCAAACACGGTCTGTGCCGCGCTGCGACGTTCGTTGTCGTCAAGCAGGCTCTTGTGGGCGCGGATGCGCAAACGTATATCTTCTTTATTCATTACTGTCGGTTGTTTGGTTGTCATTATTCTTCAGCCGTTCGTAGCGGACGGGGACTGCGGCCTCACCGTCGGAGAGGAGTTTCAACGCTTCGGCGACGACGTTGTCGCGAGAGTTGTAGACCTCATAAGAGGCACCGAAGCCGAGAGTGTCGCGAGCTACGAGAGCTTTCAGATAATTAACAATCAACTCAGACGAAATGTTGATATAATGCCAACGCGCAGGCACACCTTTCTGGGCAGCATAGGAGACGAATGACTGGAGCAGAGTGGCGTCGGAGGGCAGCATCTCCATTAATTCGTCGACAGTCTTGGCCTTGGAGAACTCTTCGCGGTTGAGGTCGGCGAGTTCGTAGGCATATTTCTGGAGGAGTCCGGCGTTGGAGACGTTGACATAATATGATGAATAACCTGTTGTGTCAGAAGGGACGAAAACGTCGGGCATGATGCCACCGCCGCCGTAGACCGTGCGACCGTTGACAGTGGTGAACATCTGATCGGTGTTGAGGTTGATGCTGTCGACATTGAATATCTCACCACGGCTGTAACGCTCGATGATTTCTTCGTCATACTCGTCGGCCTTACCTCGCTGGAAGCTTTTCTGGATGCAGCGACCGGAGGGTGTGTAGTAGCGTTGTACGGTAAGACGGATTTCGCTGGAGTCGGGGAGCATGATTGGGCGCTGGACAAGGCCTTTGCCGAATGTGCGACGGCCGACTACAAGTCCGCGGTCATTATCCTGGATTGCTCCTGAGAAGATTTCGCTTGAGCTGGCGGTGAATTCGTCGACGAGGACTACGAGCGGCATGTCGGTGAAAGCACCTGTGCCATCGCTGAGGATGGTCGAGTTCTCGTCTTCGTCGCGGCCCTTGGTCATTACGATTGTGCTATAGGCCGGAAGGAACTCGTTGACCATCAGGACGGCCGGCTCCATGTATCCGCCGCCGTTGCCGCGGAGATCGATGATGAGGCTCTCGGCGCCGAGGTAGCGGAGCTGGCTGATAGCCTGAAGAAACTCGCCGTAAGTGGTGCGCGAGAAGCGATTGACTTTGACATAGCCGGTCTTGGGGTCAATCATATATGATGCGTCGACCGAGGTCATAGGGATGTCGCCACGGACAATGTCGAAAGTCATCGGTTTGGCGGCGTTGGAGCGTCGGACTGTAATGCTGACTTCAGAGCCTTTCTCGCCACGGAGCATGTTGCGGACGTCTTCGTCAGTTATATGGCGCTTGATGATGTCGATGGTGTCGACGGCTATGATGCGGTCACCGGCAAGGACACCGACTTTTTCAGACGGACCGCCGGGGATGACTTCGACTACGCAGATGGTGTCGTTGATGACCTGAAACTGGATGCCGATGCCTCCGAAACTACCTTCGAGCTCGCCGTTGACTTTTTCGAGGTCGGCGGCAGGGATATAAGA
>CAMWNL010000363.1 GCA_947175585.1 uncultured Bacteroidales bacterium
ATGTATCAAGTTCGGAGCGATTTAAATCAATTTGGAAGTGAAAGTTTCAATTTTTCATTGTCGTTGACGCGTTTGGAGATTACGAATCTTTCGACGATTTCGCATTACTATTATAAATGATCCTATCAATAGGCTTACAAATAGTCCAAATGCTGTCAAACCTATTGTTAACATCAATGTAGAAGAAATATTCATATCTGATAATATATCTCAATTTGAATTTATTTGTTTTTATTTATAGAATACTGCGTCGAAGTAGCCTCCAAACGTGGAGGAATTCTACCATCCATATATTTTTGCCATCCTGCCGTAAGGATTATGAGAACGAGGAATATCCACGATTCATAATGAAGAAAGAGGAGAGATAATACTATATTCACTACAATATTCAGTCCGATCCATCCCCAAAGTCCGGATTTGCGGAAGTCAAGATGGTGTTCGGTCAGAGCTGACGCTGCTTTTACCGTTCCCAATGCGCTCTCGCAAAGATATGCCCCATAGGCCACCAAGGTAGAAAACAGGAGTGCTTTGGGGCGAGAATAATCTTCAGACAGATGAAAGTATGCAGCGAGACTCAGGGCTGCCACCCAAAGCAACGCATGGTCAATAGCCATGATATAGCGATTGATAAATGTATTCTGCCGGATACATTTTTCTGAAATTTCATCATCGGTCAGTTCTTTCATAGATGTACGATATAAAATATCCCGACCCCGTCAGGAGTCGAGATAAGAAGTGTATCGGTTCGGTTATCAACCAATCAATGTTTTAATATCGTTCTCGACTGTTGAGATTGTGCCGATATGGAAGTTATCCTGAAGCACTTTCAAAATGTCGGGAGTGAAGAATGCCGGAAGTGTCGGACCTGTATGGATATTCTGAACGCCGAGATAGAGCAACGCAAGAAGTACGATAACGGCCTTCTGCTCATACCATGCGATGTTGTAAACTATCGGGAGGTCATTAACGCTCTCAACATTAAATGCGTCTTTAAGTGCCAACGCTATGCGCACAAGTGAATAAGAGTCGTTACACTGACCGGCATCAAGCACACGAGGTACTCCTTCGATGTCGCCGAGAGGCAATTTGTTGTAACGATACTTGGCACATCCGGCTGTAAGAATAACGCAATCCTTCGGAAGCGCTTCGGCAAATTCTGTATAGTAACTGCGTGAGGGGAAACGTCCGTCACAACCTGCCATTACAACGAATTTGCGAATCTTGCCACTCTTGATAAGCTCGATAATCTTCGGAGCCAGCTCAAGAACCTGATGATGAGCGAAACCACCCACGATCTCACCATGCTCAATCTCTGTTGGAGCAGGACATTTCTTTGCTCTCTCAATTACGTCCGAGAAGTCGTGGTGACCGCTTTCGTCGGCGTCAATATGTGTCGTGCCGGGCATATCTACCACACCAAGAGTGTAGATACGGTCGGTGTATGTAGCTGTTTTACGCGGCGGAACGATACAGTTTGAGGTGAATACAAAGCAACCGTTGAATGTCTCGAACTCGTCCACCTGCTTCCACCAGGCGTTACCGTAGTTACCAGCGAAGTGAGGATATTTCTTGAAGAAGGGATAATACTGACCGGGCAGCATTTCAGAGTGAGTATAAACGTCTACGCCCGTTCCTGCGGTCTGTTCGAGGAGTTCTTCAAGGTCGTGGAGGTCATGACCTGAGATAAGGATACCTGGATTCTTGCGTACACCGATATTTACCTTGGTGATTTCAGGATTACCGTATGTCTCTGTGTTGGCTTTATCGAGAAGGGCCATCGCCTTGACACCACCTTCACCCATATAGAGTACGAGTTTAACAAGTTCGTCTACGCTAATATCTTCACGGCTAACCTCTTTAAGAACCTTTTCGATGTAAGCATACACATCGTCATCCTCATATTTGAGATTTGCAGCATGGCGAGCATAGGCAGCGGCGCCTTTAGTACCATAGATAGCAAGCTGTTTTAGTCCGCGCTTATCAGCATCGGTCTCAGCAAGCACACCGGTTACGGATTCAAGCTTTTCGTAATCTTCCGGTTCGGCTTCAAGTTCCACCTCGGGATAGTTGGGAATCTTCACACCCAAATCCTTGCAGATAGCTTTCAGCTCGCGCTTCACCTGAAACGCACGGCGGATAAAACCATCAAGACGGTCGTTGTCAAAATTAGCATTTGTGATTGTAGTAAACAATGCGTCGATTACCTGATGGTCAGCATTGCGCTGAGGATGACCGGCACCGCGCAGTGCATCGTTAAGTATTGCTACACCGCGTGTGGCATAGAGAAGCAGGTCCATGCGGCCCGATGTTTCAGGCAACTTACCACAAACACCTCTGAGGGTACAGCCTGTACCTTTAGCTGTTTCCTGACATTGGTAACAGAACATCTTAGCTTGTGAATCCATACTACTTAGGGTTTGATTTTGGTGAGCATTACTTTTGAATCTGCTTTTGCTTCTACGCTGTGGGGTACATCTGCACCCATAAGGAGGAACTGACCTGCAGTGAGTGTAAGAGGTCGGTCAATCATGGTAAACACGATTTCTCCTTCAAGTACTGTTACCATCACCTCTGCAGGGGCGATATGTTGGTCAAGTTTCTGTCCTGCCTTGAAAGCGAGGAGCGAAACTTCGCCGTTGTCGTTACCGAAAAGGTTCTTGAACTGTACACGGTCCGTGCCGTTTTCAATCTGTGTGGCAAGAGTATGAACCTCTCCAAATTTGTAATCTGTTTCCAGCATATTGTTGAATTTTAAGTTTGGTACCGACAATATGCCGGTATCAATTACCCAACGTTGTGGAAATAAATAAAGTTCATTTAAAATCATGGAATCTATATTGGGGTAATTTATGAACTATTTAATCAATAAACC
>CAMWNL010000364.1 GCA_947175585.1 uncultured Bacteroidales bacterium
ATATACCCTATGGTCGCGCTCTTCGGCCGTCCTGACCGCATAACCGCATCCGGACTGCTGTTGAGTTCGGGGGTTGACGGCCAGGGCGTAGCGACAATGGACTATGGCGACAAAATGCAGGCAACAGTTATATATTCTAAAATCGCGGACTCCAGACTTCGCTCGGAAATACAGGGCGAAGATGGAATCATATCGATGGATACGATTAACCGCATGGCTGATATCACACTCACTCAACGGGCTGTAAACCTTGGCGGAGGAAAAAATTCGGGCACTGTCACTGAAAACATATCAGCCCCAGTCGCTCACAATGAATATTACTACGAAATCGCAGAATTTATCTCCTTAGTCCTCGCCGGACGCAAAGAGTCTTCGATCAACAGTCACGCAACGTCACTCGCCACGATGGAGATCATAGATGAAATCCGTAGACAGATAGGAGTCAGATTTCCGGCTGACGAAAATATCTAAGCTGACACCTGCACGCTGATGCCCGTGGCGTCAGTAATGCGTCTGGCTATAATGTCAAGTTCATCGCGGCTGACACGCTGTAAGCTTCGCTCGGGTGTCTGACGGTCAATTGTGTAAATCATAATCTCACGCGGTGCGATTTTACGATACGCGTTGATAAGGCCTTCAATTTCTTCATCGGTTGAATTATCAACATTTACACCATCATGCGAACCTCGTGTAATCATAGTCTGTACGATCGCCTGACCTTTGAAGGCAGCCAGACAATCTATCACTTCGTCAAGATCATAACGTGAGCCGACCGGACGGTCAAGCAGGCGAACAGTCTCCATGTCAGCGCTGTCAAGTTTCAATATATTATTGTTGACACGCTTTAATGCACTGACGACATCAGGCCTGAACAGTTGCGTCGAATTACTTAACACGCTGATTTTAACATCAGGAAAATATCTATCACGCAAAGAAATGGTATCATCAATAATTCCGGCAAAGTCAGGATGCATAGTTGGCTCGCCATTTCCTGAAAAGGTTATGACATCAAGAGGAGTGCCATCTACTTTCATCGCTTGCAGTTTCTCTTCAAGCAGACGTGCGACATCTTCGCGTTTAGGAAGTCCGCTCTTACCTGGACCTTGAGCATTATAGCCGGCCTCGCAATAGAGGCAGTCAAATGAACAGACTTTTCCGTCGACCGGAGAAAGATTAACGCCAAGCGACGAACCGAGACGACGTGAATGTATCGGTCCGAAAATTGTCTCATGAAAAAGCACTCTTTGCATTATCTGATATTTTTAGTAAATATTCTTGTTATCTGTGAGGTCAACGCCGCTACTAATATAATAGCAGCCAGAACCACTAATATATCTGTCACCACCACTACCACAGGGTATACATCTATAGTAAGGGCTGCAGGATCACCACCGAGCTTAATCAGTCCGAAATATTGCTGAGCGAGTGACAGTATAATACCGACTATGATACCGGCAACACCTCCAGTCACGGTTATCAGAAAACCTTGCCAGCAAAATATATTGCACACTCCTAATCGTGAGAATCCGAGAGCTCTGAATATCCGCGAATCGGCCTGCTTCTCAATAACGAGCAATGAAAGAGTTGACAAGATATTAAATGATGCGATTACCAATATAAATACCAGCATCATAAAAGTCACCCATTTCTCTATTTGAATCATGCGGAACGCATCGGCCTGCTGCATGCGACGGTCAAGCACATCGAAACTGTCACCGACTACAGACTTAACTTCATCCAAAGCCGTCTCTACATCAACTCCATCAGCGACAGATATTTCAATAGCCGATGCCTCGTCTTTGTAGTCGAGCATACGGCGTGCATCCTCCAGCGGAATGATTATGCGATCATTGTCAACGTCATTCTGATCTACCTGAAGCACACCCGACACTATCATGCGTTCATTTCGAAATGAGCTTGCCGGGTTAGCCGGGTTTATACGACCTTTACGGCGAGGCAGATATAATTCGGCAAGTGTATTGACTCCGGGACGTAACCCCGTGCGATTGGCGACTCCGACCGAAAGCTGCATACACGCCAAAGAGTCAAGAGCCGGAAGATACACTCCGTCAATAATCACTTCATCAAGCGGCACAACATCATCATAGCCCGAGCCAACAGCCTTAAACTCCACCGGGATATTGGCGTAATCACTGACAAGCATCGCCCGGTCTTCGATAACGGGAACGGCAGATTTGACCGCCGGCGCCATTTCAAGCAAAGCCGCAAGCGAATCGGCCGACATAAACACCTTACCCGACCGTCCTGTAACCTTCAGCTCCGGGTCGATTTTCGACAGATGATCCTCCGACAATCTGCTAAAGCCATTGAATACAGACAACACCACGACTATCGCCATTGTGGCCACGGCGACACCAGCAATTGAGATTGCCGATATGATGTTGACCGCGCGATGCGTCCTTTTTGAAAAAAGGTAGCGCAAGGCAATACGTAGACTTAGCAAGATTGTGAAGAAATGAGTGGGTTAAAAATTTTTCGGCCGATTACTTTTCAAGCAGACGGTCAATATTGTCTATATAGTCTAACGAGTCATCAAGATAGAACTGGAGAGCCGGCGTCTTGCGCAACTGGAAGCGCACTTTTTGAGCGAGTTCATAACGGATGGTCTGGGCATTTTTATTGATGCTCTCTATCATTTCAGCAGCCTTTTCTGACGGAAATACCGAGAGATATGCTCTGGCAATTGAAAGATCGGGTGACACTCTCACAGCACTGACCGAAATGATGACACCATGAGTCTTTGCAGTCTGCTGGCGAAAAATTTCACTTAACTCCTTTTGTATCAAGCGAGCTATTTTAGCTTGGCGATTTGATTCCATAATTATTAATTGTGTTTTATGTGTTACATTA
>CAMWNL010000365.1 GCA_947175585.1 uncultured Bacteroidales bacterium
TACCACCCATGTGGCCGAGTCCGCCAAATTCGAAGTAATAAGTCAAGACTCCGCCATAGACTCCGATATTATGAACTGTAAGCGGCTTATCTTTTTCCTTTGACCCGAACCACCAACGGACCGCTACATCGCCGCCATAGGCTCGCCAGTAACGGTGACTACGGTCGGTGTCCCACCATCCGTAAGTCCAGTTGCCTACTATTGAAAAATCTTTCCCGAGATAAAATTCAGCGCTGAGGCTTGGCAAGGCAAGCGCGTCATAGAGCATATTGGTTTTTAACGCCATATAAAAATTATGCTCTTCATTGCTTGACATACCTACCGGGATTAATTCTGTGTCGGGCATAGCGTATTTTAATGCCGGATCGAAAACCGGCACACCGAGCGGCTGCAGTTTTTCGTATGGTTTGAACTCATACTCAATATGAATTATTGACTCTCGGAGTTTCGGAAACATATTGTTGTACATATAAGCATAAGCCTGCCCTCCGTCAATCATTTTAAGACCTTCAAGGTGAGCCGCATTATCTGACTGTCCGGCAAAAAAATCATCTAAAACCGTTGTCAGATATGCCATGACTTCACTGCGGGCCGGCACATTCGGATCATTATCCACAAGGACATAAAGTCCCACCCAGTTACGACCGGCCGCTTCTGATGACAGGCGGAGCGAATCAGGAAGAGTTACCACGGATTTAATATATTTCATCATATTATCCGCGCGTTGTCCGGAAAGATAATTATTGTATGCCACTGTTCCCTCCGGCGATGCCGTACCTATAAACTTCAGACATTTCAGTGCGAAAAGCGAATCCGATTCAGTGAGGAGCTGTAGTTTGGCTACTATCGTGTCGATAGTCTTACGATTGCTATCGTAATTCAAATCCACAGCCGAATGAGACTGCCGGTAAAAGACCTCGGTATCATCGTTGATGTCTCCTGCATTACACGTCATGCAGCAAGCCAGAATAGTTAATATGATGGATGAAATCCTTTTCATCTGTTGTAGCCTCTCAATAATTTAAGCGTTATAGTTGAAACAAAAACTTGCAGGGAAGCCAACAAATAAATCGGGATCGGAGCAAAGTCATAAAGCATTTGTAATTAAAACACCCTATCCCCCATAATGTTTGCTCCGACCCAGATTCAAATACAAAAACAACAAAGGACGACATCTTACAAAAGATATCGCCCCCTTATAATATCAACCGGGATTCCGCTCAGATATGTTTAATGGCTTTAGCCGGGACTCCGCCTACAATCATACGAGGCGCCACATCTTTATTGACCACAGCTCCGGCTGCGATGATGGCTCCGTCACCGATAGTGACACCCTGTAAAATCGTTACATTTGCTCCTATCCAGACCTTATCACCAATCTTCACTGGTGCCGGGATCATATCGCCACGATGATCGGGATCCATAGCGTGGTTAAGAGTCGCTATAACGCAGTTGTGACCCACGAGCACATCGTCACCTATTGTGATGCCACCCTGATCCTGAAATTTACAGCCGGAGTTTATAAACACACGCTTACCTATCCTGATATTTTTTCCGCAATCAGTATAAAACGGAGGAAACAACCCGAAGCTATCATGAATCTCGGTGCCTGTCAACTCCGACATCAGTGCGATAATCTCACTGTGAATGTGATAGGCATTGTTGATATCCATAGTGATGCGTATCGCCTCCTGGCTAAGTTGATGCATCTTTTCATGAACAGGACTTCCGGCAGGGATAAGCTCGCCGGAGTCCATGATTTCTATAAATTCTTTTGTTGTCATTTGAGATATTGGGTGTAGAAAGCTGCAATTTCATCAAACGGTATCTTCTCGAGATTATCGTAGAGGTCACAATGGCCGGCGTCTTTTACGGTCAGCATCTGCTTGTTATCGCCGCGAAGTCGTTCAAATGTGTCTTTACCGAAATAATAAGAATGAGCCTTGTCGCCATGAACGATTAGCACAGCGTTCTGAAGTTCGCCGGCATACTCAAAAAATTTGAAATTCATAAACGGCAGAGACGAAGTCACATTCCATCCATCGGTCGAGTTGCCCGATCGAGGATGAAAACCTCGCGGAGTCTTATAATATGCATGATAATCTTTTACAAACTGTGGGGCATCGTCGGGCAGAGGGTCCACCACACCACCGGCGCGCTGATAGCTGCCGCTGCGATAGTCCTCAGTGCGCTGAGCCGCGAGGGCCGCGCGGTTGGCGTTACGCTTCTCAGCCGAGTTATCTGCATCGAAATAACCATTGGCTGTCACGCGAGTCATATCATACATCGTCGACGCCACGGTCGCCTTGATCCGGGGGTCGTTGATAGCAGCCTCTATCGCAATGCCGCCCCAGCCGCACACGCCGAGTATGCCGATGTGTTCGGCGTCGACATTGGGCTGCACCGACAGAAAATCGACCGCCGCAGAAAAGTCTTCAACGTTGATGTCGGGCGACGCCACGCGACGCGGCATACCGCCACTTTCACCCGTAAACGACGGATCAAATGCAATCGTCAAGAAACCGCGCTCGGCAAGCTGCTGGGCGTATAAGCCAGAGCTTTGCTCCTTCACCGCACCGAACGGTCCACTAATAGCAATAGCCGGAAGTTTACCTTTAGCGCCATGGGGAGTATACATATCAGCGGCAAGCGTGACACCGTAGCGATTTACAAAAGTCACCTTCTTATGGTCAACTTTATCACTTTTCGGGAAAACCTTATCCCATTCTTGAGTTAGAGTCAACTGCTCGGTTGGGGCGAGCGAAGTGTTTAAGTTTGGATTGTTCATCGTCTTAGGATTTGCTGTCAGCGATCCGCATGCGATCAGACCAATCGCCAACAATGTTATTTTATTCATTTCATTTAC
>CAMWNL010000366.1 GCA_947175585.1 uncultured Bacteroidales bacterium
ATACTTCAGTATGTCTAAAAATCCCAAAGACCGCGAAGTCATCGACCGTCTGGCCCTCATTATGAATAAACGCCACGTCGAAAGCGGCTGGGACACTGCACCGCGCACAACCGGCATAGCCGACGTTCAGCTCGCTGATGTTGAAATAGCCTACCCCGTCGCCGGAGGCATCTATATCTCAGATAAGGCCGCCCCCGACGTAACTATATTAAGATCTGACGGACGCACTGTCTACTCTCGTAACACCGTTGACGAAGACAGCACACGTCTGCGCTACGGCATGACAGTCTCATGCAGCCCCGGTGTCTATATCGTGAGAAGCGGTGCACGCAGCATTAAAGTCGCAGTACGATAGACAAAAAGGCGTTGTCAGCCTATTAAGCTAATTATGTGATAAATTTGTTATATCTTTGTACTTGAATTAAAAACAAGGAGATAAAATTATGGCAATGACAATTAAAACATCCCCCGAACTTTGGGGCGAAGATGCAAGAATCTTCACCGAGGAAGCGGAGCGCAATGGCAAATTGCCTACGCCAAAACTCTCTGAATCACAACGTAAGGTGCTTTCCGCCATGTTGGAG
This sequence comes from uncultured Bacteroidales bacterium, assembly GCA_947175585.1. Lineage (GTDB taxonomy): Bacteria > Bacteroidota > Bacteroidia > Bacteroidales > Muribaculaceae > CAG-873. Next base: position 585 of record CAMWNL010000366.1, read on the forward strand.
AGCGCGAAGGATATTATATTTCCTCCTGCAAAGGTTGACAATGGCAGTATATAGTTTCGTAGAAAACACCTTTATGGTGCCTTATACCCAGGAGGTCGCAGATTACTGTGCCCCCTTTTCATGTGGAGATGAAGACCTTGACGAATTTTTCAACCACGATGTGTTTCTATACGAGGAAGAATTGCTCGGCAAAACATACTGTTGGATAAACAGAGAGAATCAGCGAGAAATCGTGGCGATTGCGACCCTCTCCTACGACGGTATAAAGACTTATACGCTTGACAACCCATCCCGAAATGCTCTCCAACGAAAGATACCCCAGCAAAAACGCCATCGTAGTTATCCGGCAGTATTGATTGGACGTCTTGGTGTGAACAAGGCTTTTCAGGGGCAGGGATTGAATATAGGCAGTCAACTTATGGATGCCCTCAAATACTGGTTTGTGGATGAAAATAATAAGGCGGCCTGCCGTTATATGCTCGTTGATGCCTACAACACGGATCGCACAATCCATTATTATCTTAAGAATAGATTTAAACCACTTTATAAGTCCGAGCAAAGCGAAAAGGATGCTTTCGGAATATCAGAGGACGATATACTTAGAAGCCGTGTCATGTTCTTCGACTTGAAAATGATTACGACATAATCTCTGCGCTCTTATAATATGATTCTGGTTAACGACCGTGGAGTTGTGGGTTTGGAAGGAAAATCGTAACTTTGCACATTAAATAAAAAGCAATCACTTTTCAAAGATGAAGAATATACGCAATTTCTGCATTATTGCTCATATCGACCACGGCAAATCGACTCTCGCCGACCGTCTGCTCGAATACACCAACACCATCTCAGCCAAAGACATGGAGGCTCAGGTGCTGGACGACATGGATCTCGAACGCGAGCGCGGCATCACAATCAAGAGCCACGCTATCCAGATGGAACATGTCATCGACGGCGAGCGATATGTGCTCAATCTTATCGATACTCCGGGACACGTTGACTTCTCATACGAAGTGTCGCGCTCGATTGCTGCATGTGAAGGGGCTCTGCTTATTGTCGACGCATCTCAGGGCATTCAGGCTCAGACTATCTCCAACCTTTACATGGCCATCGACAATGACCTCGAAATCATACCTGTCATTAACAAATGTGATCTCGACAGTGCCAAACCTGACGAGGTCGAGGATCAGATCATCGACCTGCTCGGATGTAAGCGCGAGGAGATCATCCGTGCCAGTGGAAAGACCGGTATGGGTGTACCCGAGATCCTTGAGGCCATTGTCGAGCGCATACCTGCCCCCAAGGGCGACCCGGATGCTCCCCTGCAGGCATTGATTTTCGACTCGGTGTTTAATCCGTTCAGAGGGATTATCGCTTACTTCAAAATCGAAAACGGCACAATCCGCAAAGACGACTTCGTGAAATTCGTGTCGACAGGCAAAGAATATCACGCCGACGAAATCGGTGTGCTGAAACTCGACATGTCGCCGCGCAACGAGCTGTCAGCCGGAAATGTAGGCTACATCATTTCAGGCATCAAGACTTCGCGTGAGGTCAAGGTCGGCGACACCATCACCCATGTCAACCGACCCTGCGAACAAGCAATCGACGGCTTCGAGGAAGTCAAGCCCATGGTCTTTGCCGGAGTCTACCCCATCGAGACCGAAGACTTCGAAAACCTACGCGCGTCACTCGAAAAACTTCAGCTCAACGATGCGTCGCTGACCTTCGCGCCAGAGTCATCGGTGGCTCTTGGCTTCGGATTCAGATGCGGATTCCTCGGACTGCTCCACATGGAGATTATCCAGGAGCGTCTCGGCCGAGAGTTCAATATGGACGTCATCACGACCGTGCCTAACGTCAGCTATAAAGTCTATGACAAGAAAGGCAACGTCACCGAAGTCCACAATCCCTCCGGACTTCCCGAGCCGACACTTATCGATCACATCGAAGAACCATATATCCGCGCCACCATCATCACAACGGCCGACTATATCGGACCGATCATGACGCTCTGCCTCGGCAAACGCGGCGAACTCGTAAAGCAGGAATACATATCGGGCAACCGCATGGAATTGACTTTCGATATGCCTCTCGGCGAAATCGTCATCGACTTCTATGACAAACTCAAGAGCATTTCAAAGGGCTACGCATCGTTTGACTATCATGTCTCCGAATTCCGCGAGTCCCGTCTGGTCAAACTCGACATACTGCTCAACGGCGAAAGCGTCGACGCGCTGTCGACACTCACTCACGCCGACAACGCTGTGTCAT
>CAMWNL010000367.1 GCA_947175585.1 uncultured Bacteroidales bacterium
GTGCACGTGTCAACAACCTTAAAAATATTGATGTTGATATTCCCCACAATGCTTTGACCGTTATAACCGGCCTGAGCGGCAGCGGAAAATCATCTCTGGCTTTCGACACAATCTACGCTGAGGGACAGCGCCGTTATATCGAGACTTTCTCCTCCTATGCTCGCAACATGCTCGGCTCACTTGAGAGGCCGGATGTCGACCATGTAGGAGGCCTTAGTCCGGTTATCGCGATTGAACAAAAGACCGTTAACAAGAATCCGCGAAGCACTATTGGCACCACCACAGAAATCTATGACTATCTCCGCCTCCTTTATGCGCGTATTGGCCAAGCCCGTAGCTATATCTCTGGCGAGAAAATGGTAAAGTATAACGAAGAGAAAATCGTCAGCCTCATTCTTGACAAATTTGATGGTCGCAAGATTTATATCCTCGCTCCGCTTGTCAACAATCGTAAAGGTCACTACAAAGAGCTCTTCGAGAATCTTCGGAAAAAAGGCTTTCTTCATGTTAGAGTCGATGGTGAGTTAACCGAAATCACTCCCGGCATGAAACTCGACCGATATAAAAATCACAGTATCGAACTCGTGGTTGATCGCCTCAAGGTCGCAGCCAAAGACGTCCGCCGCCTCCACGACACAGTTGCCGATGCATTGCGTCAGGGCGACAAACAACTGATGATCTACGATGTTGACACTGACAGTGTCTCTCACTACAGCCAGAAACTGATGGATCCAGTTTCTGGAATCTCATACAGCGAACCGGCTCCCCACAATTTTTCATTCAATTCCCCACAGGGGGCTTGCCCGTGCTGCAAGGGGCTCGGTTTTGTAAATATTGTCGACAGGGCCAAAATCATTCCTGACGAAAAAATTTCCATTCATGATGGTGGTATACTACCTCTGGGCAAATATAAAAACTCTATGATATTTTGGCAGATTTCTGCCATTTGTGAGAAATATGGCTTCTCACTCAAGACTCCTGTCGGTCAGCTAAGCGAGGAGTGCATTAATGATATTCTTAATGGTACAAATGAGCGACTCGTCATAAAAAACGACACTCTCAGCACCACCAACTATTTTGCCACTTACGAAGGCTTGATCAAGTACATCGAGATGCAGCAGTCAGACGATGCCGGAGCCGCAGCTCAAAAATGGAGCGGACAATTTTTTTCGCGCATCGTATGCCCCGAGTGTAATGGTGACCGTCTCAACCGCGAATCTCTTCATTTCTTTATTGACGACAAAAACATAGCTGACTTGACTCGTCTCGATATAGGACGACTTCACCAATGGACATCCACAGTTCTTGACCGTCTCGACTCTAAAGACAGAGCCATCGCCTCAGAAATCATTAAGGAGATTGGCAGTCGATTGGGCTTTCTTGTCGACGTAGGCCTCGACTACCTTCAGCTCAACAGAAATTCGGCCACGCTTTCAGGTGGCGAGAGTCAGCGTATCAGACTGGCCACTCAGCTCGGCTCAGAATTGGTCAACGTCCTCTATATCCTCGACGAGCCGAGTATCGGTCTCCACCAACGTGACAACCACCGTCTCATTGACTCACTGAAGCGTCTTCGCGACGCATCAAACTCTATTATAGTCGTCGAGCATGACAAAGATATTATGCTTCAGGCAGACTATGTGGTTGATATCGGCCCGGCTGCCGGTCGTAAGGGCGGCAACGTCGTTTTCCAGGGTACTCCGGCCGAGATGCTTGCAAGTGATACTCTCACAGCCCGGTATCTTAATGGTAAAAAGGCCATCACTCCGGTTTTACCTCGTCGCCGGGGCTCGGGTAAATATATTGAATTGCTTGGTTGCACAGGTCATAACCTCCGTAATGTTGATTTCAAACTGCCGCTTGGCACTCTCACCTGCGTTGCCGGTGTATCCGGCAGTGGCAAATCATCACTCGTCAACGGCACACTTCAGCCGATTTTAAGCCAGCACTTCTATCGTTCCAATCAGCAGCCTTTGCCCTATCGTGAAATAAAAGGTATCGAAAATATCGACAAAGTCGTCACGGTCGACCAGTCGCCGCTCGGTCGTTCACCACGTTCCAACCCTGCGACCTACACCGGTGTTTTCTCTGACATCCGCTCGCTTTTTGTGACCCTTCCCGAGGCAAAGATCCGTGGTTATAAACCCGGGCGCTTCTCATTCAATGTTGCCGGAGGTCGATGTGAAGCTTGCGGCGGTAACGGCTATAAGACAATCGAAATGAACTTCCTGCCTGACGTCTTGGTGCCCTGTGAAGTCTGTGGAGGCAAACGCTACAATCGAGAGACACTCGAGGTCCGTTATAAAGGTAAATCAATCGCTGATGTCCTCGACATGACCATCAACCAGGCCGTCGACTTTTTTGCCGGAGTCCCGACTATATTAAAAAAAATCAAAGTTCTGCAGGACATTGGCCTTGGCTACATTAAACTCGGTCAACCGTCATCCACTCTTTCCGGTGGCGAAAACCAGCGCGTCAAACTTGCCACCGAACTCGCGAAAAAAGATACGGGCCGCACACTTTTCATCCTCGACGAACCAACTACCGGTCTCCATTTTGACGATGTCAACACCCTGCTCTCCATCCTCAACCGACTTGTTGACAAAGGCAACACAGTTCTCGTCATAGAGCATAACCTCGATATTGTCAAATGCTCAGACTATATAATCGACATGGGCCCGGGTGGTGGCGAAAACGGCGGAACTATAATCGCCCAAGGCACACCGGAGGAAATCATCACTCTCGATTCTCCGACGTCTCCATATCTCCGCACAGAGCTATTGGATAACCCACAATAGCATCGTCACGCACACCGTAACCGACGCAATCATAACGAGCATGCAACCTCCGGGC
>CAMWNL010000368.1 GCA_947175585.1 uncultured Bacteroidales bacterium
GAGGTTGAGCGTGTGCTCAACATGGCTGACGGCTGTCTCCTTTTGGTCGATGCCTTTGAAGGCCCGATGCCACAGACTCGCTTCGTGCTACAGAAAGCTATCCAGATTGGTCTTAAGCCTATCGTAGTAATCAACAAAGTCGACAAACCTAACTGTCGTCCCGACGAAGTTCAGGAAATGGTTTTCGACCTGATGTTTAACCTTGACGCAACTGAAGAGCAGCTCGATTTCCCGACTATTTTCGGTTCGGCGAAAGAAGGCTGGATGAGCACTGACTGGAAGACTCCGACTGACAACATTCTACCCCTTCTCGATGCAATTATCGAGCACATCCCTGCTCCTGAGGTTATCGAGGGTGATGCACAGATGCTGATTACTTCTCTCGACTTTTCGAGCTATGTCGGCCGTATCGCTGTCGGCCGCGTCCACCGCGGCACTCTCCGCGAAGGCATGGATATCGCTCTTTGCCGTCGCGACGGTTCTATCTCAAAACAGCGCATCAAGGAGCTCCATACTTTCGAAGGCATGGGACGCAAACGCGTCAGTGAAGTCAAAAGCGGCGACATCTGCGCGCTGGTCGGCATCGATGGCTTCGAAATCGGCGACACTGTTGCTGATATCAACAATCCAGAGCCGCTGCCGCGCATCGCGATTGACGAGCCGACGATGTCAATGACCTTCACAATCAACGACAGTCCATTCTTCGGACGCGACGGCAAGTATGTGACCTCCCGTCATATCGGCGACCGCTTGACCAAAGAACTCGACCGCAACCTCGCGCTCCGCGTCGAGAAAGCTGACAACGAAGACGTCTGGACAGTCTTTGGCCGCGGCGTCCTCCACCTTTCTGTCCTTATCGAGACTATGCGCCGTGAGGGCTATGAACTCCAGGTAGGCCAGCCTCAGGTTATCATCAAGGAAATCGACGGACGCAAATGCGAGCCCGTCGAGTTGCTCACCATCAACGTTACTGAAGAATACTCTTCAAAAATCATTGACATGGTGACTCGCCGCAAGGGTGAGATGCTTTCGATGACAGCTCAGAACGATCGCGTCCACATGGAATTTCAGATCCCTTCTCGCGGCATCATCGGTTTGCGTAACAATGTCCTTACCGCATCGGCAGGCGAAGCAATCATGGCCCACCGCTTCCTCGAATACCAGCCCTGGAAAGGCGACATCGAGCGTCGCACCAACGGCTCACTGATCGCCCTTGAAGCCGGCACAGCCTACGCTTATGCTATCGACAAACTGCAGGATCGCGGCCGCTTCTTCATCTTCCCCCAGGAAGAGGTATATGCCGGACAGGTTGTCGGCGAGAACGCCAAAGACAACGACATCGTCGTTAACGTCACCAAATCAAAGAAACTCACCAACATGCGCGCTTCCGGCGCTGACGACAAGGCCAAAATCGTGCCTCCCGTTGTGTTTAGCCTTGAAGAAGCGTTGGAATATATTAAGGAAGACGAATACGTTGAGGTAACTCCTCACCATATCCGCATCCGCAAGATTATTCTCGACGAAATCGAGCGTAAACGCGCCTCTAAAAGCTGACAATCATCATGAAACCCTTTTCGCTGAACATACGCGGCAGACTCCTGTCCTACGACCGTCCGGCGGTGATGGCGATTATCAACGCCACCCCCGACTCTTTTTATGCCGGAAGCCGCAACGGGTCTGCTGACGAAATTTCAGAAAGGGCGCGTCAGGTCATCAGTGAAGGCGCTGATATTATTGACATCGGAGCTTACTCTTCGCGACCGGGCGCTGACGAAGTGTCGGCCGACGAAGAGTTGCGCCGTCTTTCATTTGCGCTGGAGGCCGTCAGGACTGTTGACTCCGACATTCCGGTGTCGGTCGACACATTCAGAGCCGACGTTGCCCGTCGGTGTATCTGTGACCTTGGAGCTGACATAGTCAACGATATTTCGGGAGGAGATCTTGACCCGACGATGTTTGAGACCGTTGCCGAATTGCGTGTGCCCTATATTCTGATGCACATGCGCGGCACACCGGCTACGATGCAGTCGCTCACCGATTATCCTGACGGTGTGACAGCCGGAGTCATTGCCGAACTCGCGCCCAAGCTCGAACGTCTTTCACTTCTCGGTGTCAGCGATGTTATCGTCGATCCCGGTTTCGGATTCGCAAAAACAATGGAGCAGAATTACCGTTTGCTTCACGACCTTGAGGCGTTTGAAATGCTGGGCCGTCCGGTTCTTGTCGGCATTTCCCGCAAATCAATGCTCACTCGTTTTCTCGGCATAACTGCCGACGAAGCTCTCAACGCTACCACTGTCATCAACACCGCTGCCATCGAGCGCGGTGCAGCCGTCCTGCGCGTTCATGACGTCCGCGCGGCGCGTCAGGCTGTCGACTTAATAACTCGCCTCCAACAGGCATAAGCCCAGTATAAACCGCCATGCCAATATCATTCGGAATAAAAGATATTATTGATATTTTTATAGTAGCGTCCTTACTATATTATATCTACCGTCTCATGAAAGAGTCGGGCACGATAAATATTTTCTACGGCATCATGGCGTTTATCGTGGTCTGGGCACTCGCCTCCGAGATTTTCAACATGAGGCTTATCGGCACGATTCTCGATAAGTTCATGAGCATCGGAGTGCTTATACTCGTGATTCTATTCGTCGACCAGATAAAGCGCTTTCTTGTCGAAGTCGGCTCTCACCGCCGGTGGCGCTTTCTCAATCAGCTTTTCCATCATCACAAAGCCGAAATGGACGCCGACGCCCGCAAATGGGTAATGCCGATTGTCTATGCCTGCATGTCGATGTCAAAAAGCAAGACCGGCGCACTGATTGTAAT
>CAMWNL010000369.1 GCA_947175585.1 uncultured Bacteroidales bacterium
CTGGCAAGCCTCTGGGTTACTTTTATTAGAAGCATTGTCACTGCTCAGCCATATAATAATGAAGAGGGTGTCGGAGAGGCCATCGTCAAAAGCGGAGTTGCCCGTGAGGATCTCTTTATAGTAACCAAAGTCTGGATTTCAAATGCCGGTTACGAAAAAGCCAAAGCATCTATAGAGGAGTCACTGCGTAAACTCCGCACGGATTATATCGACCTGCTGCTTATCCATCAACCGTTCGGAGACTACTACGGAACATACCGGGCTATGGAGGAAGCCTATAAAGATGGTAAGGTAAGAGCCATCGGTGTAAGCAATTTCTACCCTGACCGCTTGATTGACATTGCGTCATTTGTCGAAATACCGCCTATGGTCAATCAGGTTGAAACTCACGTATTCAACCAGCAGACCGAAGCTCAGAAAATCATGGAAAAATATGGTTGTCAGATTATGTCATGGGGTCCGTTTGCCGAAGGTCGCAACGATTTCTTCACTAATCCGGTGCTAAAAAATATAGGTGAGAAATATGGTAAGAGCGTGGCTCAGGTCGCATTGCGTTATCTTATACAACGTGGTGTAATCGTGATACCGAAGTCAACTCACAAAGAACGTATGGAACAGAATATCAACGTTTTTGATTTCGCACTTAACGCCGATGATATGAAAGCCATCGCAGCCCTCGATATGGAGCAGAGCCAGTTCTTCAGCCATTACGACCCGTCAACAGTTGAATTTTTAGTTTCACTTGGCAAATAATCGATTATGAACAGACCATACATTATTTGTCACATGATGCAGTCACTTGACGGACGTGTCGCATGTGACATGGTTGATAAAATCAGCGGAGATGAATATTATACTGCGCTCGATGCCCTTGATTGCCAGGCTCACATCGAAGGTAAACACTCCTATCAGATTCACTATTGCGGATTTGACGAGTTCAAGCCCACACGACCGGAGCGAATTGACAAAGAAACTTACTTCAACAACGGAAAAGAAGGCACCATCAGCATATCAGTTGACACTCGCGGTACATTGCTATGGGATGGCTTGGATAACTCAAATCATCTGTGCATAATCAGTGAGCAGACATCTACCGAATATCTTGATTATCTGCGCGACAAAGGCATTTCATATATCGTCTGCGGGAAAGAACATATCGATCTCGACAGGGCTATGGAAATCCTTCATGATCAGTTTGGGGTGAAACGCGTCGCAGTGGTCGGAGGCGGAGCAATCAACGGCGGTTTCCTTAAAGCCGGACTACTTGACGAAGTGAGCGCTATGATAGCACCAGGAATAGACGGCCGTATCGGTCAGCCCGCACTATTTGACGGCGTTGATGACAAAGATGACTATCTCCCTACCCAACTGAAATTTAAAGAAATAACAACATTTCCCAATGGCGTCATCTGGGCGCGCTACACGTTATGAAAAAAGATGTAATGCACCGGAGCCGACTTCCTTATCGATGGTGGTGCAACCGCGTCTAATTTTTATGGACCCTTACAGCCAGACAAACAATGAAACATACGATTGCAATTTGCGCGAGCCTTTTGTTGACAGCAATGTCGATGGCATCATGCGCCAAGACAAATAACACTAAACAAAACTCTACTGAAACAACAGACCAACCCCAAAAAGAAATCAAAATGACAGACTCAAATAAAACACTCTTAGTATTCTTTTCACATACAGGTGAAAATTATGCAGTAGGCAACATAACTGAAGGCAATACCCATATCATAGCAGATATGATAGCCGACGCCACAGGAGCCAAAACGTTTGAAATCATACCCGAAAAGACTTATCCTCAGGACTATAACGAATGTATTGATGTAGCTAAAAAAGAACTTCAGTCCCAAGCCAGACCTGCAATCAAAGAAGACATTGATCTGACTGAGTATGACACGATTTTCCTGGGATACCCAAACTGGTGGGGACAGCCACCAATGTGCGTGTTCACTTTTATAGAAGCTCATGACTGGGATGGAAAGACCGTTATTCCCTTTATTACACACGAAGGCAGTGGTATGGGAGGAACAGACCGTAAGATTGCCGAAACATGTAAGGGCGCTAACGTAGCCATAGGAAAAGGTCTTGCTGTCAGAGGAGCCACGGCTCAGAACGATCGTGAAACCGCCAGAAAAACCGTCAATAAATGGTTAGAAAAACTATAGGCTACACTATCCCGTAACTAATATACCGTTCCCAATAATAAATCCGGCTTTCCAATCCTAAAGTCGGATTTTTCTTGTTAATGACTACTTATGGAGATCGGAGATATAAAGTATATTTCGTGATATAAAGAATATTCTGTAACTTTACGACATTGTAAAATTAGATAGGATGGAAAGAATCACCGCATTCTTATTTCGGTGATATATTAAGTTAACACTGCGCAAAAATAACCATTTTCAACTATTTATAATGAAAAAGTTAACTACTTGCTCCTTGCTGTTGACCTCTTTAATAGCAAGCGCAAACGAAGCCCCGCGCGACACCATACATTTGAACGAAGTGTCGGTAACCGCTCCAATCAAGGGGGACCCAGAACTGATGCCTCTCAACGTGACGCATATCACCGAAACAGAAATTGATAAATCAAGTGAATCATCATTACTGCCTATTCTTGTAAGCAAAGTGCCAGGTCTGTTTGTTACGGAGCGTGGTTTTGCAGGCTACGGAGTGTCTGGCGGTAGCGCCGGTGTCGTAAACATACGCGGCGTCGGTCAAGGCAACAAAGTGCTGTTTATGATTGATGGGCAACCGCAATGGGCCGGGGTATTCGGTCATTCTGGGTCGGACACTTATGTGGCTAACGGAGTAGAGA
>CAMWNL010000370.1 GCA_947175585.1 uncultured Bacteroidales bacterium
GGCATAGGAGATTCACCTTGAGTGAGTAGCGATGATTCGGAACTCATTGAGAACAAGTGGCGCTTATCATAGAAAGCAGCGTCACCCGATGGTTCGAGAAAAAAAGCCCGGTTGTAGATGCGCGACGCGGTTTTGGCGAGGAAACTGCCGGCTATAGCTACATTATGCCGCTCTGCGAGTTGGTGTAGCCGGGCTATAGTGTCGCCGCCATTTGTCTCTGCCATATCATGTAATCGCTCTCCGTTTGATGTAAAACCGGTAGAAAATAACTCCGGAAGCACTATGACATCAGCATCCCGGCCGATTTCAGACATTGCAGCCTCAAGTCGGTTGATATTACTTTCTTTATCACCGGCATCGATGTCAAGCGACAGTGTGACGAGTCTGAGATTATTTGACATATTAATATTCAGCTGAAAATTTATCCGGTTTAATGCCTTCAAACTGTCGGTAATAGTCTTTTATCGAACGCATATCAGCGTCCATATCACCGCTCGGAGTAAACTCTTTAACAATTATGACACGTTTGCGCGCGGCATCAATGGCGCCGAGCACAATAGGCACTCCGGCTTCCTCCGCGATGTGAAGAAATCCGGTGCGCCACTGAGTCACCTTGCTGCGAGTTCCCTCGGGAGTGACGGCAAGCTGCATGTGGTCAGCCGTTTTAAATCGGGAAATGATATAGTCAGTCAATTTCGCTCCGCGTTTTTTTGGCACAGGGATACCCCCGATTGCCTTAAAAATAGGGCCAAGAGGCCAGAAGAACCACGCCTCCTTCATCAGAAAACCGGCCTTGCGTCCGACCGACGCATAGGCGAGTTTTCCGAGTATGAAGTCCCAGTTACTGGTATGGGGAGCCACACAGATTATACACTTCTTATAATCCGGCACGCTAATATCAACAGACCACCCCGACAACCGGAGCAGCAGTGATGCAAGATTCACTTTTCAGATTATTTGATAGACAACTGAAAATTATGCCTTTGTAGCGGCATTCATCTTGTCGACGATTTCCTGCATGCGAGTCGCCATCTCCTCTTTGAGTTTACGGAAAGCAGCGACAGTATATGCGTGACGTGCGGCACGGTATTCCTTGCCGTTTTCAAAATCACCGAGAGACTTATCATAGTCAAACGAGCACTTTGAAAGAGCATCAATCTGAAGCGATGCGATGTCGTTGATTATTTTATTGCTTTCTTCTTTGTCAAAACCTTTGATGATATGAGAAGCGATGAGCAGTTCGGCTGCGATATCACCGCATGCATAACGGATGTCTTTTTTTGTTTTACGGATACTTGCCATAATATTAATTGTTTTAGTGTTAAGCTATTGATGGGAGAGTAAATATTTTTTGAAAGCCGGATAGGTCGGAGCCAGCTTGTCGATTCTTGTGTTATTTAGCGATTGGATGTCTGTCGCGGAACCATTGTCAACATAATTTTCACCCAGTGCCAATTTCATGACTTCGGGTGATTTTGACGGAGAAGCCGTCGACATGACTAACGCAAGCCGGGACTTGTCCACGCGTGAGTCAAGTGATGCAATCGCCACAGCTGTATGCGGATCAGCAATATAGCCGGTCTTATCAAAGGTCTCGCGTATCGTCCTGATGATCTGGTCGTCGTTGACAGTCGCTGATGCAATGTCGTTGCGCAATTGATCGAGACTTCCTCCGCAGAGTGCCATCAAGCGCGGCATATTAGACGGCGATGACATATCCATCAGGCGAGCATAAGTTGCAATAGTTGATTCCTGATGAAAGTCTCCGGTGCGGACGAAACGATCAAAGGAATTATTGGCATTACAACCGGCAATCAGCCTGTTGCATTGCAATCCGATGCGTTTAGCCATGAGACCCGATGTCAGCATGCCGAGATTTCCTGACGGCACAGCCACATCAGTTTCTGAAGCCTTCAGTCCCTGGCGCTCAAGACGTCCCAGGCCATAGAAAAACAATGCTACCTGTGGCATCAATCTTGCGAAATTTGTTGAATTAGCCGTAGTTATCAACATCTTTTCCCTCAATTCAGCGTCAGCGAACGCAGCGGCCACAATAGCCTTGCAATTATCAATCGTTCCACCGATTTCAATCGGGCAGATATTATCTCCGGCGGCTTTCATTCGGATTGTGTCGGCTCGCGAGACCACTCCGTGAGGAAAGAGGATAAAAACGTTTATATCTTCCTTGCCGCCAAATGCATCTGCAACCGCCAGACCTGTGTTTCCGGTAGTCGATACCAACACATTCAATTTAGTACCGTCATGCGGATTAAGTGACTCAAGGAAACCTGACAGAAATCGCGCACCGATATCCTTGAATACATTTGTAGGCCCATGAAACAGTTCGAGGACATATAAGCCGTCACCGATATTGGCCAAAGGAATATCAAACGACAATGCATTATCAACAACCGCCTTAATCGCAGCCGAGCTGATATCGGAGCCCATAAAGACATTAGTCGTCGCGTAAGCAATCTCACGAAGCCCCATATTGCCCGAATTGTGGACGAATGCAGCCGGCACACGCGGCAGAGAATCAGGCATATACAACCCACCACGCTGAGGCACACAAGCCGTTACGGCTTCGCGCATGCTGACTTTGACGTCAGGTTGGGATGTGCTGTAGTATTTCATCTCGCAATTAATGAATTTTAGTCTTTGGATAATCGCATTTACGTCGCCGAGAACATAAACTTTGTTGGCAAAAGTAATAAATAAACGATTCTTTTCAAAATCATATCATCAAATAAAAGTTAATAATCATTTCTCCAATTTTATTTGTCTGGTATTATTTATTTATAAAATAAAAATCACTACC
>CAMWNL010000371.1 GCA_947175585.1 uncultured Bacteroidales bacterium
TCATTGAATAGAGTGCAGCCAGCGCAGCGTGCGTTCTGCTCCGGTCAGGCTGTAGTTTACCTACGATAGTGAGGTCTTTTTCTGCGGTCTCGCGATCTCCGCTGTAAAGAGTCATAATCCCTCTAAAATATCTCGCGTCGGCGTTGAGTGAGTCTATTGTTATCACTCTGGCAAAATCAGCTATCGCTCCCTCGTTGTCGTTGGTCTTTAGCTTTATCCTGCCGCGGTTAAGCAATGCCACACTCATATTGGGGGCGCGGCGGTTGACTTCGTCAAGTGTTGCTATAGCGAGAGAATCCCTGTCAAGACAAGAATACACTATGCCAAGATTAGTCATCAGCAGCAGGTTTCCGGGGTTATTTGGTTCTACACCCATTGCGTCGATAAGCCGGGCTGCGGCTTCTTCATAATTTTCATCGGCAATGGCTTTCTCAGCTTCGCCCATTAATATATAGTATGGATTCTCTTCGGTTGCCGGATCCTCGGCCTTACATATCTGACAGGAGAGCAGGGCAGATAAAATTATTGCCGGTAATATGCGCTTGATTGCGCCGTGATGGAGTAATGTTGATAACATGTTAATAAAATCGGTCAGCGTTGATAACAACAAAGTTAGGATATTTTATTCTATTATCTGATGACTTGTAAGTCAAAAAATGTTTTGTTTTATGAAAAAAACGAAGTAATTTTGTAGTCATGAATGAAATCATACGACATATAGAGTATCTGTTGGTCGCTAACGATTGTGTAGTGATTCCGGGGCTTGGAGCTGTCATCGCTCACACGCTGCCGGCTCGCTACGACAGTTCGCGTCATACATTTATTCCCCCGTCAAGAGTGTTTTCATTCAATGCGTCTTTAGACCATAACGATGGACTTCTCGTTTCGTCAGTTGCGCGTTCTAAGTCGATTACATTCGAAGCAGCTCGCGAAATGGTCGCATGAGAGGTTGAGTCAACGAAGCGCCTTATTGCGAGTGAGGGCTCAATATCTTTTGGACTAGTTGGTTGTCTGAAGATGTCGGCCGACGGCTCTATCTCTTTCGAGCCAGGTAAGTCATCGACTTTAAGTCCGATGACTATGTGGTTGCCTCAACTTCAATTACGTCCTGTAACTGAGCTTGCACGTCTCCGCGCACAACAGGCCGAAGCCGCATCCCGTCCGTTACCGCGCCGCGTATCTCCGGTCAACTATATCTATCGGGCTGTTAGAGTTGCTGCGTCGTTTGCCATACTTTTGGCATTGGGTTTTGTATTGGGTACGCCTATTGAATTTGACAAGGCGCAGTATGCTTCTCTGGGTATTGAAAACTTCACGGCAAAGCAGCCTGTGGAGTCTGAGAGAGCTGCATCCGTTTCTTCAGTTTATCGTCGTCCCGGTCAGTCTACATCGGAAGTCAAGCTGTATCTTCGTCCGTTTGATGACGCATCTGAGATTGTTGACACTGCTTCTCGTGCTGCTTATCAGAGGGAGCGTCTTGTTGAGCGTATGAAATCTGAAACATCGCCAACAGAGGCTGTGATGCCTGAAAAACTTCGTTTTGAAAGTCAGGACAGATACTATCTTGTGGTTGCATCTCTGCCTACAGAGACTGACGCCGAAGATTTCGTATCTCAATATAAAAATCAACAGTTAGGCATACTCGCCAAGGATGGCCGCTATCGTGTCTATGCCGCAACAGGCGCTAATTTGCGCGAAGCTCGCACTGCTGCCGTTGCGCTTGCAGAGCGTTATCCTGATGTATGGGTATGTCGTAAATGACAATCCATCTTCCCCCATGGAAAATCTTCACCAACTTCTTTTAGAGCGTCACAGCATCCGACGCTATAAAGATCAGCCTGTAAGCGCTGACGATGTTCGCACGATACTTGAGGCTGCTTTACTCGCACCGAGTTCAAAGAGTGCTCGTCCCTGGCAGTTTGTCGTTGTCGAGGACAAGGCCACTCTTACCTCTCTCGCCGGTTGCAAGCAGTTTGGAGCAAAACCCATATCCTCGGCCGCTTTTGCAGTTGTTGTCACGGTTGACACCACAGTGAGCGATGTTTATGTCGAAGACGCGTCTGTAGCGGCCACATTGATGCACCTTCAGGCTGCCGATCTCGGCATCGGTTCGTGCTGGATTCAGATACGCAACCGCTTTGCTGCTGATGGCGAGTCTTCCGAAACAGTCGTGCGTGAGATTCTCGACATTCCCGAACAGTTCTCGGTTGAGTGTATCGTAACATTCGGTTATATCGATGAGGAGCGTAAACCTGTCGATCCGTCAAAACTTCTTTGGGAAAAAGTCCACATCGGTCGTTGGTGATGAGTGACCGCATCGTCATAATAGGATCGGGCAACGTAGCCTCTCATCTTGCCCGTGGCTTCAGCCATGCCGGATGCGAGATTGTTCAGGTATATAGTCATTCTATTGACCATGCTCGCCGTCTTGCAGAGGAGGTAGGCTCGGAGCAGGCTGTCGCCAATCTTTCTGATCTCATTACTGATGCTGATTTTTATCTCATTGCCGTCACGGATGCAGCTGTAGCAAAGGTTGCAGAGTCAATGCCTCCTGTAAGCGGATTGGTCGTCCACACTTCAGGTAGTGTTCCGCTGACGGCTCTTACTCCGGCTTCAAGTCACACAGCCGTGCTTTATCCTTTACAGACATTTACCCGCGATGCATCTGTATGTCTGCCGGAGGTACCGTTTTTTACCGAAGCCTGCGATGCCGAAACACTCGCGACAGTTGATCGCTATGCATCGCTCCTGTCCTCCAGAGTCTATCACGCAGATTCGGCTCGTCGTCAGACCCTCCATATAGCCGGAGTC
>CAMWNL010000372.1 GCA_947175585.1 uncultured Bacteroidales bacterium
GTGTTATTGGCGGTTACTACCACAAACAATATAAGCAAAAAAGATCTAAGTGAGCAATCAATATAATTTTGACCAGAGAATTGACCGTCGTGATACAGACGCAACCAAATATGTTGAGTTGACCGAAAAATACGGTCGCAATGACTTGTTGCCCATGTGGATTGCCGACATGGATTTTAAGTCGCCCGACGCTATCCGCGATGAACTGATGGAGTGTTTCCGTCAGCCGGTCTTAGGCTACACTACTGCCCCTGATTCATTTTGGGCGAGCATCACAAACTGGCTTGGCAAACGCCACAATTGGACTGTCAACCGTGAAGAGATAGATTTCGTGCCGGGACTTAAAAAAGGGCTTGGATTGTGCCTGAATTACTTTACCCGACCGGGTGACAATATCGTGATTCAGCCGCCGGTTTATCACTCATTCCGCTCAGTTATCGAAGGCAACGGCCGCCATCCTGTCGATAATCCCTTGATATATGATGGAGAGACTTATAAAATGGACTTCGACGGTCTCGAAAAGATTATTGCCGGAACTAAGCCGGTGATGATGATCATCTGCAATCCCCACAATCCTATCGGCATTCAGTGGGATCGCGAGACTCTCGAAAAAGTTGTCGACATCTGCTATCGCAACAAGATAATACTTCTTTCCGATGAGATCTACGGAGACCTCGTGTTTAAACATTCACGTCATATACCGACTGCGTCAATCTCTAAAAAAGCAGCCGAAATCACCGTGGCGCTCGGGGCTCCCTCAAAATCGTTTAACATTCCAGGCATTGCGAGCGCCTGGGTTGTAGTGCAGTCTCCCGAGTTGCGCCAAGGATTTTTCAAATGGCTTCATGCCAGCGAATTTGACACTCCGCCGATTGATGCCATTTATGCCACTCGTAAAGCCTACTCGTCGTGTGAAGATTGGCTTGACAACGTTCTCGACTATCTGTCGCTCAACGCCGACTATGCCTGCAAATATCTGGCTAAAGTCCTTCCTGACGTCAAGGCTTTTAGCCCGGATGCAGGGTTTGGTCTGTGGATTAATTTTAATCCCACCGGTCTCACTCATGACGAATTATGCGATATGTTTGTCAATGATGCCCTGGTGGCCGTAAGTGACGGTGCGAGTTTCGGAGCTGAGGGCTCAGGATTCATAAGACTCAATATAGGCGTGCCTCGCTCTGTATTGACCGAAGGTCTTGACCGAATCACAAAAGCTCTTAAGTCGCGAATCGCAAGATGAGCGGTGCTCAGATAACAATAACAAAAATGCACGGAGCCGGAAACGACTTCGTGCTTATCGAGCGTGGAAATCTCACTGAAGATTATCTCCCATCGCTTGCCATAAGCCTTTGTGACCGCCACTTCGGCATAGGGGCTGACGGCATGCTCGTAGTTTCGCCTTCACAGTTAGCTGACGTCAGGATGCGCATATTCAATTCCGACGGCTCGGAAGCCCAGATGTGTGGCAACGGCATACGCTGTGTCGGAAAATACCTTTACGATAATAATATAATCTCTGACTTGCATCCGACTGTCGAGACACTTTCCGGTATAAAAAAACTTGAACTTCATCTTGACAGCACCGGCTTGGTCGACACTGTGACTGTCGATATGGGGCCCGCTACTTTGCTCTCTGACGACATCGTAGCTTTGACCGTGCAATCAGGAACATTTGACACCATTCCTGTGTCTACCGGTAATCCTCATTGTGTCATCGAGGTTGATGACATCGATGATTTTGATGTTACCGCCATTGGCCCTCAACTCGAAAACCATCCCTACTGGCCTGAAAAAGCTAATATTGAATTTATCACAGTCGAGTCATCAGACACAATAAGACAGCGCACTTGGGAACGCGGTGCAGGCGAAACACTTGCCTGCGGCACAGGAGCGTGTGCTGCAGCATTTGCTATGGTTAAGTCAGCACGCACTGACTGGCCGGTTAAAGTAAAGTTGCCGGGAGGTATACTCATTATTAATATAAAGGATGATCACCTGACCATGACCGGTCCGGCTGTCAAAGTATTCGAATGTACTGTTCAGGCTTAGCCCTGTCTTCCGAGTCTTATAGCGCAAATTCAGTCATCCGCCCTCGTTTTTATGCATTTTGCCATAAAATATAGAAAAATAATGTTTAACTTTGTGAAAAATTTGTACGCATAATTGCGCGACTACATGTCTGACATAGAATATTGCTTTTATAAACAATAATTAATCAATTATTTATCACTAAATTCATCAACGCTATGTTTAAGAGACTATTTCTCTTGACCGGAGCAATTCTTATGGCAGCGGTTGCAGTCTTGGCCGCACCTGTCAATATAAAGTGCACCGGTCAGGTTGTCGATGAGGTTAACGCACCATTGATTGGTGCGATCGTCATCCCTGAGGGTTCGACTACAGGTGTGACTACAGACATCGACGGCCTTTTTGTTATTTCCGTTCCCAAAGGAACTGAACTCAAAATCGCCTCTCTGGGTTATCAGCCGACAACCGTCAAAGCTTCATCTGAGAACATCGGACAGATCAAACTCAACCCCGACACTAAAATGCTTAAGGACGTTGTGGTTACTCAGTCTGTTGCTCGCACACGTTTAACACCTGTCGCCGCATCAAACGTTTCTGCGGCTACTATTGAAACCAAGCTCGGCAATCAGGAACTTCCGGAAGTGCTCAAGACCACTCCCGGCGTATGGACAACTCGTGCAGGTGGCGGTTTCGGTGATGCCAAGACCAACATGCGTGGCTTCAAATCTGAAAACGTTGCAATCATGGTCAACGGTGTTCCCATCAACGATATGGAAT
>CAMWNL010000373.1 GCA_947175585.1 uncultured Bacteroidales bacterium
GCTACTGTGATTATACCCGTTGCGCGGCTGACCGAGTTTGCATCTGACTCTGCCGTGTTGCGTGTGCCAGATCGCCCGTCGCTTGTTTCTATGACTGATGAAGCTGCGAGGCAGTCTAACGCCGTCGCGGTTCACACCGCTGATCTGTCCTATACCGGCAAGGGTGTGATAGTCGGAGTGATTGACTCGGGTTTTGACTTTGGTCACGCGGCCTTTTTAGATGCGTCGGGACAGACCAGAGTAAAGGCTCTCTGGGATCAGAATCGTCAGGCGGCATCGGTCGGTGAACCGTCATCTTTCGGCTACGGCATAGTTGTTGATAACCCTGACGACATCATGACGCTCGCTCACGATTACTCGACAGACACCCATGGCACTCATGTTGCAGCAATTGCGGCCTCTTCGGCCGATGTGTATGGCGGGATGGCACCCGATGCAGATCTTGTATTCGTCTCTACTGACAAGTCAGAGGCCGGATTGGCTGATGGTCTGAAATTTCTGATCGACTATGCCGATAGTGTCGGAAAGCCGTTGGCTGTCAATATCAGCATGGGCACAGTCATTGGTTTTAAAGACGGCACTGACTATCTCGCGCTCATGATCGACAGACTGGTTGCTGATCATGAAGGAGTGATTGTGTCCATCGCTGCCGGCAATGAAGGTCATCGCCGTTCAACGATGGTGTGTGACGCCGAGCAATTTTCGACGCGTCTGCTTCCGCCTTCCTACAATCGTGAGAATCTCTTCGTCGGTTCTTCGTCAGGAGAGTTTACCTTGACTATGTCGCTGCGTGATGAGAATGACGGACTTGTTTTCTCCTGCGAATACCCTTCGGAGTCGGAAGAGAGTGTGCGATATGACAATTTCACTTCGCCGTCTGACGGATCATTTATTGCCTTGTCATCGGCAGTCAACACAGTCAGTGGCGCAAGCTCGATAGCGGTTAACTTATACGCGCCGTTGCAGAGCGGATGGTATTGGGAAGCTGAAGTCTGCGGAGACAATGCTAAATATATTATGACTGCCGACTACGGAGAGCTTTCCGAGGGTTCAGAGGCATCTACTATCGCCTGCACAGCCTGTGGTTATAACACAATCTCAGTCGGAGCTTATGTCTCGCGACAGTCGTTCATCAATCTTGACGGACAGGAGTGTGTCAACGACTGGACATTAGGTCTCGAATATCCCAAATCGGGCAAAGGTCCGACATTCGACGGTCGCAATAAGCCCGACGTCACGGCGCCTGGCGCACCGGTGATTTCGGCTATAAATTCCTATGCATCGTCGTTTAGCGTTAACCGTAGTGATCTTGTGATGTCTCGTCCCGGTGAGTTTTCAGACAGACGCACTGACTATTGGGGTGCAATGAGCGGTACATCAATGGCGACTCCGGTTGTCACAGGTATTATTGCGCTGTGGCTTGAAGCTGATCCGGCTCTGACGGTAGCTGAAGTTCAGGAAGTTGTTGCTGGTATGGACAAGATTGATGCCCTCAAAGGTCTTGAGGCTCTGACTGCAGGTATCTCAGAGATTGAAGCGGAGTCCGGCGTCAGCGAGACGTCAGAGATTTATGACCTCATGGGTCGCTTTATCAAAAAACTCAGCCCGGCGACAGGCTTTGACGGCCTCGCACCGGGCATGTATATCATCAGAAATGGTTCAACTTGCAAAAAGGTCGTGGTAAACTCGGCCCTTTGATCATAAGTCATCACAACTTATTTATTTGTCATCCGTCTGTCTTATTCTCGCAGGCGGATGACTCTTACTCCTATGAGAGAGCGGTTACGCTTCATATAATCGGCGAGCGGACGCTGTGACAACTCAACCTTGCCGTCAGTGCTTGAAGCGTGGAGCAGATAAGGCTCGCCGTTAACTTTAATCACAAAACCCAAGTGGGTGACATCGAGATTTTTCATATTGGTCACGAGAGCCAGTGCGTCACCGTCGCGTAAAGCGGCTTTAGTTTCTTTACCGGCAAGATCAATTGTCTTTATGTATGGGAAGCGGTGGCTGCGATATCCTATTTCGACATTCTTTATCTTTTCAAACTCGGAGCTGTCAGCCAGTGCAGGATATTTGTCGCGGTTGGAACTCATGAAATCTATGGTGCGGGTCACGTAGTTTGTGCGAGGAAACAATCGGGTGGCATCTTCGATATTTCCGCGATGGATATTGTCGACAACCCAGTCACAGATGTAATGGAGTCGTGAGCCATAGCCGTTGGCCTCGCCTCCTCTATAACGCATACGTTCCAGATTATACACAAAGTCGCGCCACGAAGTGCGTCCTTCGCCTACTGTATATGACATGGCGAGCACCATGTCGACAAATGTCGTGCAGTCAAGTTCGTCCAGATTTATCGTTACGAGTTCGGGTGAACCCTCCAGTGTGCCGGCTACGTAGGGCGTGCCGATAAATTTTTGCGCTATAAACGCTGTGCGATCTCCGGCATCCTTAAATTTCTTAGCCTCGGTTTCGATTAATATTTCGTTAATACGCGTAGTGTCGGAGGCTTCATTGTGAAACCTCACGTTTGATGCTCCGCAGGCGCTGAACCATGCACACACACCGAGCAAAGCTGCCGATAAAAATTTCTTCATGTATATATTATATATGGGTCAACGAAAATACAAAAAAAATCGACCTCCACCAAATTATGTGTATATCGCCGGGCAAAAATCAGGTATGTTGACTTACAAACAGTCTATATGACCAAAACGAGTCTTGTGATTACAGATATGTTACAATATCACCTCAAAATGGACTCAAAACAACAAATGTAACAAATTTGTATCAATTTTAT
>CAMWNL010000374.1 GCA_947175585.1 uncultured Bacteroidales bacterium
CAATAACACTGCCGATTATGCCGGCCGCAATTGGAAGATATGAATACCAGGGAAGAGTCATTTTCTTTGATTAAAATATGAATACAAAATTAGCAATTATATTTGGATTATGATAATCTAACAATGCGAAAAATAATCAACATACCACATACGATCCTATACCTGTGAAAAACTAACGCCCGTCGGATTTGGACTCGACGGGCGTTTGTAGTTTATGTTGGATTTGAATCTTATTCAAAAATATGGCGGAACTTTGAGAAGAGACGTTGTTTCTCTGTTTCGCTCGGTTGCATGTTAGGTGAGTCTTTTAGGCTCTCGATTGCTGAACGCTCGGCATCACTGAGTTTTTCAGGAATATAGACCATCACGTTGACGAGTTCGTCACCGTGGGCGCTGCCCTGACCAGTCGGCAGACCCTTGCCGCGCAGACGTAGAATCTTACCCGGTTGTGTGCCGGGAGCTATTTTCAGGCGCGCGCGTCCCTCGATAGTCGGAACGTCGACTGAACCTCCTAAGGTTGCAGTCGGGATGTCGAGCATAAGGTTGTAGATCACGTCTGCACCGTCACGGATAAGTTCGGGATGCTTAACCTCGTCAATGACAACAAGTAGGTCACCGTTTACGCCACCGTGCTCGGGAGCATTGCCCTTGCCCTTGATGGTAAGAACGTTGCCGTCTTCTACACCGGCAGGAATTGTAAAGGTTATCTGCTGTTCGCGTTTTTCGACGCCAGTGCCGCGACAGTACTGACAGTTTTCTGTGATAATCTTACCTGTGCCGTTGCAACGGGGACATTCAACGTGAGCTTGGCTGACTCCGAAGATCGTCTGCTGCATCTCGGTGATAGAACCTGTGCCGTGACACTGAGGACAGGTGGCGAATGCAGTCCCGTCCTTTGCGCCTGTACCGTTACAGTGCTCACACTTCATGAATGTTGGTATCTTGAGTGTCTTGGTGGCACCTTTAAGGATATCCTGCAGGGTCATTTTGACGTGGATTCGGAGGTTGGATCCTTTGCGCTGAGCGCGTCGCTGACGGCCGCCTGTAGCTGAACCGAATCCGCTGTAACGGCCTCCTCCACCTCTGACGTCGCCGAAAATATCTCCGAACATAGAGAAGATATCATCCATCGACATGCCGCCGGAGTGGTAGAATCCACCTTGACCGCCGCCACCCGGGAATCCCTGCGGGCCCATGTTGAAGCCGAATTGGTCATACTTCTGACGTTTCTCGGCATTGCTCAGTACTTCATAAGCTTCGGCGGCCTCTTTGAATTTTTCCTCAGCCTCCTTGTCACCCGGATTGACATCGGGATGATATTTACGGGCGAGTGTTCGGTAGGCTTTCTTGATTTCGTCGTCAGAAGCGCTTTTCGAGACTCCGAGCACTTCGTAATAATCTCTTTTATTTTCCATTTTTTCGCTATGGTTTATGAGGATTATTCGCCTACGGCCACCTTGGCGTGACGCAATACTTTATCGTTGATTGTATATCCGGTCTGGGTAGTGTCGATAACCTTGCCCTTGAGATCTTCGCTTGGAGCCGGAATAGAAGCGATAGCTTCGTGGAGTTCGGGATCGAAGTCCTTGCCGGTCGAATCCATGGCCTTAACGCCGTTAGATTCGAGATATTTGATGAGTTTGTTGTAGATGAGTTCCATGCCTTCTCTGACTGAATCAGCGTTTTCGGCATCCTTGGTAGCCTTGAGGCCGCGTTCGAAGTCATCGACAATAGGGAGAATACCTGCGAGCACTTTTTCAGCACCGTTTTTGATAATCTCAGCCTTTTCTTTTGTCACTCTTTTACGGTAGTTGTCAAATTCGGCCATCAGGAAAAGGTATTCTTTCTTCTCTTTTTCAAGAGCTTCCTGAGTGGCTTCGAGCTGCATGGTCAGTGTCTCGACTTCATTGGGCTCGGTTTCGGGACTGTCAACTACTTCTTCTAAATTATCAGCGATTTCGGGAGCGAAATCGTTATCTGTCATTTGTTCAGCTTTAGGAGCTTTGTCTTTATTATTATCCATGAGGCTTAAATTTGTTATCAAAGTTATACATAATCGTTAAAGCAAAAACATTGCCAAACTCGTTGTTTTTGACTTCAGGACTTCATTTTGATAACAAATCAGACGTGATATCGTTCAAAATTAATTGCTAAAGGCTATAGGTCCGCAGTAGACATCGCTTCCGGTCATCACGGCCGCGGCCTGTTCTGCCATTTTGGCATCGCTGAAAAGACCGTAGACAGCCGAGCCGCTTCCACTCATGGAGGAGTAGACAGCTCCGCAATCATACATTTTATTTTTTAACTCAGAGATGGCAGGTTTGGCCGCGAAAACATGTGGTTCAAATCCGTTGAACAACATGTTGCGCCATTCGGCAGGGGAGTGTGAAGTGACGACAGACTCTGTACCGATTTCCGGACTTTGGGGCCTGACTCCACCGTAGGCTTCTGCAGTGGAGACGCTGACACCATGTGGCTTGGCGATCACGATATTGGTTACGCCGTCGAGGCATACGTCGATAGGACGCATGTCTGTGCCGGTGCCGCTGCATAGCATCGGACAATTGTAGATGAAGAACGGGCAGTCAGCTCCAAGCGAGGCTGCAATGTCACACAAAGTCTCATCGTCAAGTCCGAGTGAAAAGAGATTGTTGAGGGCTCTAAGCGTGAATGACGCGTCTGCCGATCCACCTCCGAGTCCTGCGCCGTCTGGGATTATTTTATGGAGATGTATGTCGACGGGAGGCAAATCACCATCGAGGCGTTCGTTGAGCCGTAGCCACGCTTTATAGA
>CAMWNL010000375.1 GCA_947175585.1 uncultured Bacteroidales bacterium
ATGTGGCATTTTATTTATGCCACTCAAATTTGTCAACTTTTCTCAGTTCAAGTCAGTGAGGGACAATGTGACAAAAATCGCTATTCCAGCGATTGGTGCAGGCTTGGGTGGTTTGAAATGGGAGGAAGTGAAGGATGTCCTGAATAGAGTGTCTGCCGATTACCCTGCTATAGAATTATATGTTGTGGAAGCCTATCACCCCTCTGACCTCTGACCCTATGAATCAAAATTCCCTTTGTAACTCTGCGTAAATCCTTAATTACTCAATTGTGCAATCGTGCATTGTGAATTGTGCATTATTTTCATTAACTTTGCACAATCTCCCATCTATCGAAAAATGATTGAACGCATAGTAATAATAGACAACGTAGACCCCGTAACCTTTTATGGGGTTAACAACAGCAATATGCAGTTGATTCGCAACCTCTTTCCCAAACTCCGCATTGCCGCTCGCGGCAATGTCATAAAAGTTATCGGCGAGGACAGCGAAACCGCAGAATTTGAACGCTCGATAAAAAAACTCGAAGACTATGTAGAGCGTTACAACTCTCTCAACGACGAAACAATAATTGACATCATCAAGGGCGACGGGCCAAAAGAGCTCAAGCGCGACGATGTCATAATCTACGGCATCAACGGCAAGCCCATCACCGGCCGCACTCCCAATCAGCAGAAACTGGTCGAAGAGTTCACCCACAACGACCTGACTTTTGCCCTCGGCCCTGCCGGCACGGGTAAGACCTATGTCGCTATTGCCTTAGCTGTCCGCGCGCTCAAAAATCGCGAAGCACGCAAGATAATCCTTTCTCGTCCTGCTGTTGAAGCCGGCGAAAAGCTCGGCTTCCTCCCCGGCGACATGAAAGATAAGATTGACCCATATCTCCAGCCCCTTTATGATGCCCTTGAGGACATGATTCCGCCGATGAAGCTCAAAGAGTATATGGAGACAAAGGTCATCCAGATTGCGCCACTGGCATTTATGCGCGGCCGCACACTCAACGATGCCATTATCGTCCTTGACGAAGCCCAGAACACCACTCCTCACCAGATCAAGATGTTTCTCACCCGTCTCGGCATGAACGCCAAGATGATTATCACAGGTGACGCGACTCAGATTGACCTTCCGCGCACAACATCTTCCGGTCTTATTCAGGCGCTCAAAGTGTTACGCGATGTAAAGGGTATCGGACGCGTGGAGTTCTCTAAAAAAGACATCATCCGCCATCAGCTCGTGCAACGCATAGTCGAGGCTTACGAACACTATGATGAAGAGCAGAAAGAGGCACGACAGCAAGAACAGCAACCCGATATTCAGCAACCGGAATAATCATATTAAAAAACTTTCAACAATATATTTGCAATGGCAACTACACTAACTCGCACAGATTTCAATTTCCCCGGACAGACATCGGTCTATCACGGCAAAGTACGTGACGTCTACACCATCAACGACTCAATCATGGTGATGGTCGCCACAGACCGCATCTCGGCGTTTGACGTTATCCTTCCCGAAGGCATCCCCTACAAGGGACAGATGCTTAACCAGATTGCAGCTCAGTTTCTTGACGCAACAGCCGATGTTGTCCCCAACTGGAAAATCGCCGTACCCGACCCGATGGTGACTGTCGGCTACAAGTGCGAAGGCTTTAGAGTTGAAATGATTATCCGCGGCTATCTCACAGGTAGTGCATGGCGCGAATACGCTGCCGGTGCACGTGAAATCTGCGGCGTGAAACTCCCAGAGGGAATGCGTGAGAACGAACGCTTCCCCGAACCCATCATCACCCCCACAACCAAAGCCGAAGCCGGACACGACGAAAACATCTCTAAGGAAGAAATCATCGCCCAGGGCATCGTCAGCAAAGAAGACTACGAAGTGATGGAGAAATACACCCGTCAGCTCTTCGAAATCGGAACCCGTATGGCTGCCGAAAAGGGTCTTATACTCGTGGACACCAAGTATGAATTTGGCAAACTCGCCGACAAAGTAATCCTCATCGACGAAATCCACACTCCCGACTCTTCACGCTACTTCTATGCCGACGGCTATCAGGAGCGCTTTGAAGCCGGCGAACCCCAGCGTCAGCTTTCAAAAGAATTCGTGCGCCAGTGGCTCATGGATAATGGCTTCATGGGCAAACCCGGACAGCAAGTGCCCGAGATGACTCCTGAGGTATGCGAAAGCATCTCAAACCGCTACATCGAGCTCTACGAGCACATCACGGGTAAAGAATTTGTCAAGGCTCCCGAAGACCACCTCGCTGACCGTATAGCCCGTAACGTTCTTGATTGTCTTGACCAATTAAAGAAATAAGTTTGGAAGTCAAAGCCGAACATATTAAACCCTACGATACAGACCGGGCAAAAACCGAGCAAGTCAGAGAAATGTTTGACTCGATTGCACCGGCCTACGACTGGATGAACCGCGCCATGACTTTCGGAGTCGATAAGTCATGGCGCAGGAAAGCCGTCTCAATGGTCGCCGCGTCAAAGCCCGGTCACATCGTTGATATTGCGACCGGCACAGGAGACCTTGCGATAGCCCTGGCCAATAAAATGCCTTACGCATCAGTCACCGGTATTGATCTTTCGCAAGGCATGGTCGATATCGGTCGCACGAAAGTGACAGCTGCCGGACTTGACAGCCGCATCGATCTTCTCACGGCCGATTGTCTCGACATGCCGTTTGAAGACTCGTCGACCGACGTGATAACCGTAGCCTACGGAGTGCGTAACTTCGAACATCTCGACCGCGGATA
>CAMWNL010000376.1 GCA_947175585.1 uncultured Bacteroidales bacterium
AGTGGTCCCACTTGGGCTTGAACCAAGGACTCCCTGATTATGAGTCAGGTGCTCTGACCAACTGAGCTATAGGACCGGCAAAAACTTGTTTGTTTTGCTTTGCGAGTGCAAATTTAGTCATTTATTTTTATTTATGCAATAGGCGTTATGGTGTATATTTATATTTTTGCTAATAACAAACGCTGTAATAATGTCTCAAACTATTGAATTATAAACGTTTTTGAAATGAAATTTTATTCTAATTTAGTGCTACTTTCTGTTTTTCTTTTTAGGTTGCCTACTGAAACGGTATTGTACATGAAGCATGAAGTATCGAGGCAACACATTTATATATGTCTCCGTACGTGCCTGCGCATTGACATCATAAGTTACATTACTCAGATTGTGCAGCATATCGAATCCATCAAGCATGAGTTGGAGTTGGTCTTTCAGCAAAGAATAACTTAGTCTGGCATTCCATATCAGATCTGTAGTATTCATTTTTTTATTGTTATAGCCTGATCTTGTGAATATATTGAAATCAGAGGAAAGTTGCAGACTTGAGGAAAGTGAGATCAGAGCATTAACTCCATATTGGTGTGTCCAGGTATTCATTCTAACAATATCAGAATAGTTGCGATAAGTCACATCTGCATTGAAGCCGACACTATGTTTACCCAACGAATACGATATTTTTAGAATTTCATTAATACCCTTAGTCACAACTGTACTGCGACTTGGCTCTCCATCGTTTTCTCCGACAAGATCCACGCTATTAATAATGCTCGCAGTAGTCAATGATTGGAATGTGAACTGTTTAGTTTTTCCAAACTGTAGCCCTACCCCATACGAACCGTTTGCGTCCCAGTTACCATTAACATTGTATGTTCTGTAACGGCGTACACCTGTGGTGCTATCATATATGTAACCCTTAGACAGCGCATTGTCAAGAAGAGAGTATCTTATCGTTATAAATTGCATAAGCCTGTTACCGGGATTAATCAGTTCTAAACCGAGTCGAATATTATGGAGATGCGAATTCCTGAGGGATTTATTTCCGATATAGATGTTCAGTGGGTCAACATTATCAGTCATATCTACGAGATTGATCAGATCAGGTGCCTCTGAGGTCATATTGTAATTAAACTCTATTTTCTTTGTTCGGTCAGATGCAGTCCACTGCACAAAGGTGTTTTCGATGTTAACCAAGCCGGTATTACGTCTGACGTGAGCATCAATATTACCACGGCGGTAATCCAGAGTCCTACCTGAGATCGTTACGGGCACATTTACCTGACCACTCCACGGACCTTTTTCGAAAATAATAAGCGGCGAGATGGTGTGATCATTATTATGATAACTGCTTTCGAAGCTATTAGAGCGATCAATCGTCGCAGTATATTCTGCCATTGATGGAAGTTGGCCGATTTTACTTTCCTTATCAGCAGCCAGTTCATGTAAGTTATATAGAGTAGAGTTAGCTACATGATTTGAATGGGCGTAACGATAAGTAAACTCTAATGATAAGCCTTCCGCCAACCGATGATTGTAGCCTGCCGTCGCGCCTAAACGTAAATTATGATCAGGACGATTTTTGAAATATCGATCCAAAAACTGGTTCATGTCAGGATTTTCAGCGTAGTCAATTTTGTAGCGATTGAACTTATCGGTATGGATATTATTGTAGTATCCAGATGCTCCGAGTCGTATAATATCCGATGTGCCGTTAATCTTTATCCGGGAATTAGCAGATAATCCTGCTGATAAAGTCTTTGAACATTCTTGTATTTCAGAAATATATCTGTTGACGAGGTCTGTCATATATCCGAATTGAGAATTATCTACGTCTGACATCAGATCGCGAAATGTCAGCCCTTGTTTGTCTGTTGTGAAAGTAGCACTCGCAGTAGCAGCATCATTATGCCGATTATTATAATCAAATCTTGGTGCTATCGTAAGGTCAAATATCTTACGTCTGAAATACAATTCGTGATTTGTCGAGATTCTGAAATTCGTAGAATGATTATCGCGGAACGTGCGATCGTAAGTATCTCCAGCATCGAGGAAATTCGTACGGTAAATGCTCATCTCATCATCCAATGACTCATGGCTGATCTGAATATTTCCAGAAGCCTTCCATCCAGCCACCTTTTTATCTGTAGAATAATCCAAACCTCCGGTCTTTGAACTCCCAGTACCAGCTTTCAGATCCTCAGGTTTCCATGAGTCTGAGCGGCCAGGTTTGCGGTCATCGTTTAGATTGTTGGAGTTTGCATAGACAGTCAGACGAGTGTCTGAATTAAACCACATCCCAAATAAACGACCTAAATATCGGTCATCCGTACCACACCCGGCTTCTGCATTTATAATGAGACCAGTAGAATACTCTTTTTTCAGTTTCACATCCATTACCAACTGCTTGTCATTGCCCATATCACGACCTGCAAAATCGCTTGAATCTCCAGATTTATCATAAATCTTTATATTTTTGACTGCATACGCTCCTATATTTTCAAGCATCAGCTGATTGTTGCCATTAAAAAAGTGCTTCCCGTCAAGAAGCAGTGATTCGATGTATTTCCCGTTATACAGTATCTGACCATTTGATTTGAGTTCGACACCGGGAAGCTGACTGACAAGAGCATCAAGCATTGAACCGTTTGCGAGCTGAAAGGCATCGGCGTTGAACACCACTGTGTCGCCATGATGAAAAAACTTTATCCGCGAAGATGTAACCGTAAGCTGCTCAAGTTCGCGTGTTCTTGGAC
>CAMWNL010000377.1 GCA_947175585.1 uncultured Bacteroidales bacterium
ATGTAGAGAGGGCTCGTGGGCTCGGAGAGGTGTATAAGCGACAGATGATGGGCAGTGACAATGCGACAACGGTAAAGCGAACCGCGACCGTCGACAATCTCAATCTCGTCACCCGACTGCATGCGTAACACTTTGCAACAATGCTGGGAATCGCTTTCAGGCAATATCGGGCTGACTGCTATTTCTGGAGCATAGAAGCGAATCATCTTCAGACAATTTAATCAATGTGAACCTTTACGTTATGATCGGCGATCTTAGCCGCATCCGCACCGGCTGCAGTCGCTTCGGCCTCGTAAACTTCGAGTTGACCGGGTTTAGCATCATTATCTTTAAATATGAAATAGAAAAGGATGCCGACCACCATCGCATAGGCTGCGAAAATATACCATGAGATGCGCCAGCCTTCAAGCTGCTGCACGGCATCAAGACCGGGAGCGAAGACAAATTCGTTGACAACAAATGTACCTGCAATCCATGTGCCGAGCGACGCGCCGACACCATTGGTCATAATCATAAACAGCCCCTGAGCCGACGAGCGAAGTTCTGGAGAAGTCTGTTTGTCGACATACAGACCGCCTGAAACATTGAAAAAATCGAAAGCCACACCGTAGACAACGCATGACAGCATCAGAAGCCATACACCCGAGAGACTGGTGTTGCCGAGACCAAAGAAACCGAAACGCATCACCCATGCAAACATGGCGATAAGCATTACACCTTTGATGCCGAACCGTTTCAAACAGAACGGAATCAGCAGTATGCAAAGCGCTTCACTGCACTGTGACAGAGATATAAGAAATGTAGGATTTAGCGCAAAGAAATCATCGGCATACTCGGTTACTTTGCTGAAATGTTCAATAAACGATGTGCCATAGCTATTTGTAATCTGAAGCGATACACCGAGAAGCATGCTGAAGATGAAAAATATCGCCATCTTCTTATCTTTGAAAAGCTTGAACGCACTCAGACCCAGCGAGTCGGCCAATGAGGCTGAAGCAGATTTATTGACGGGACAATTAGGCATAGTCAAAGCGTAGATCGCAAGGATGATGCTGATCACACCACAGGTAAATAGCTGCCAATAAGTGTTCATAATCGGAGCGCCGCCAATCTTAACGAAGTTGACAAACCATTCGGCCACGATGAAGCCGACAGTGCCCCACACACGAATCGGAGGGAAGTCCTTGACTGTGTCAAGATTGGCTTTGGTGAGAGCATTGAACGCTACAGAGTTGTTCAATCCGATAGTCGGCATAAAGAACGCGACAGAAAGGCTATAGAAAGTGAACAAGGGTCCAAACTGCACATCGGCCCCTGCGTCCATCGCATACCATCCGGCTGCAAACATGAACGTTGCCGCAAGCACATGGCAACGACTCAACATCTTCTGAGCCGGAATGAACCGGTCTGCCAAAATGCCTATCAGACCCGGCATAATCAGAGACACGAGTCCCTGGACAGTATAAAACCAGAAAATGTAGCCGCCAAGCCCGACAGATCCGAGATAGAGACCAAGTGACACAAGATACGAACCCCACACGGCGAACTCCAGAAAGCTCAGCGCAGCGAGACGTGTTTTTATTCCTTTCATATAGGCATTATTTTTTAAGCGTAAAATATATAGCGAATTTTTATTGTGCAAACATACGGAAAAAATCTGAGATAGGTATAATTTATTTCGAAAGACCGGAAGCCAAAAACGAAAATATGTCAGGAGACGAGGTCATAATCGTTTGTCAAATTCGTGGAACAATAAAAATTGTGGAACAAAGATTTTATTGTTTGATTTTTTTTGGCTTACTTTGCATATTAGAAATAATGTGCAATTAAGGAATACATATATTAATGGGTAAAATTATCGCAATCGCCAACCAAAAGGGAGGCGTGGGCAAAACCACCACAACCATTAACCTGGCGGCATCTCTGGCTCATGAAGGCAAGAAGGTGCTGATTATTGATGCAGACCCTCAGGCCAACGCCACCTCGGGCTACGGCATCGACCCTCGCACGATGACTTCATCAATCTATGAATGTCTGGTCGACGGATACCCCATCGACGGCTCGCAGGTGAAGACATGTATGGAGGGGCTCGAACTCGTCGGCTCGCGCATCGACCTCGCAGGAGCTGAACTTGAGCTCATCAACAAGCCTGAGCGCGAAAATGTGCTCGCCAAGCTCCTCAGACCTGTTGCCGAGAAGTATGACTACGTGCTCATTGACTGCTCTCCGTCACTCGGCCTTATCACTGTCAACGCCCTCACAGCCGCTGACTCGGTGATAATACCGGTTCAGGCCGAGTATTTCGCACTCGAAGGCATCAGCAAACTGATGAACACCATCCGCATCATCAAGTCGCGACTCAATCCTCAACTGGAAATCGAAGGATTCCTGCTGACGATGTATGATGCCCGTCTGCGACTGGCGAACCAGATCTACGAGGAACTTAAGAGCTATTTCGGCGATATGGTGTTTGACACCGTGATACCGCGCAATATCCGTCTCAGCGAAGCCCCGAGCCACGGTCTGCCGGCCATACTCTATGACGCGGAGAGCCGCGGAGCTACCAGCCACACTCTGCTGGCCAAAGAGATTATAGCGAAGCATCGTCCAAATAAAGGTAAACAAGCTTAAAAAACAACGCCATGTCACACCCTAAACGCAATGCTCTCGGCCGCGGCCTTGAGTCGCTGATACCGATGGACGATACCCCGGCACGAGGAGCGTCGGCCATCAATGATATTGCCA
>CAMWNL010000378.1 GCA_947175585.1 uncultured Bacteroidales bacterium
CTGTACCTCCAATCGGCGGCAACATCGTAATAACCTCTTCACGATCAATTATTGATAGTATAGAATCATTTGCCAAAGAATATTTGTAAACATACTGCGTATCGAAATTTGGTATGAGTACAGATGCATCGTTTTCATTAACAAAAGCGCCTAATATCATTCTATATTCTCCAGGTCCCTGTCCTCGGTGATTCACTTCTCCTAAGTAATCACCATTCTGAATGTCAAACATTATCAGTCGCGAGGCGTTAGGAGTATTTTCAAGAAGGATTACTGTGTCTCCTAAAACGTCTATTATTGATGCATCCTTAAAAAAAGCTTCATCATGGTCGCCTGCCAATCGGGTTATAGCCAGATTTGAAACAGTTAAAGCATCGGAGCTACTAACATTAACGTTCTCATGAAGATTGATATGTGGGACAGAACCCGTATAATCAGACTTTTCACTGTTGCATGAAATACTCACACAACTTATCACGAGGTAAATTCCAAAGGTAAATTCATTAAGGCGCATATCTGTAATATTATGTATGACTAAGCTTTTTCCGACAACTCAAGCCAACGCATTTCCTTCTCATCAAGGAGCTCGGAGATTTCGGTGTAGCGAAGTGATTTAGCTGCTACATCGTCTATTGTCTCTCCACTGTTAAACAGTCGGTCAAGCTCGGCTTTTTCGTTGTTGAGTTGCTCTATTTCAACTTCCAGTGCTTCAAACTCTTTTCGCTCCTTAAATGATAACTTCTCTCTACGCTCTGTGTGGCGCTGAGCAGTCTTTTTCTCGGTTTCCGCAGGTTTCATCTCTATCTGAGTCTGGCGTTGCTGCTCATTGCGCCATACGGAATACTCACTATAAGTGCCCGGAAAATCCTTAATCACGCCATTACCTTCCATCACAAACAGATGGTCGACAACATTATCAAGGAAATAACGGTCGTGGCTGATTACAATCACACACCCTTTAAACTCTGACAGATATTCCTCAAGGATGCCGAGCGTCACGATGTCAAGATCATTGGTCGGCTCATCGAGAATCAGGAAGTTTGGTTGACGCATCAACACCGTGGCCAACTGCAGACGGCAGCGTTCGCCTCCACTGAGAGTATATATGTATTTCTGCTGATCGGGGACAGAGAACAAAAACTTCTGCAGGAACTGCATGGGTGCAATATGGACACCATTCTGCTCTATATCCTCTGCAATCTCTGTGACTGCATCGATCACTTTCTTATTTTCATCAAAACTGATTCCCTCCTGGCTGTAATAACCGAATCTCACAGTTTCTCCGACGTTCCATTCACCACTGTCAGGTGGAATCAAGCCCTGCAACAATTTTATAAAAGTCGATTTTCCAACACCGTTGGCTCCAACAATACCCAACTTTTCATATCTACCGAAGGTGTAAGTGAAATCATCAAGTATAATTTTATCTCCAAAACGTTTGGTGATGCCTTCGGCTTCAAAAATTTTTGAGCCGATATAGCCGGCTTGG
This sequence comes from uncultured Bacteroidales bacterium, assembly GCA_947175585.1. Taxonomy (GTDB): domain Bacteria; phylum Bacteroidota; class Bacteroidia; order Bacteroidales; family Muribaculaceae; genus CAG-873. The sequence continues at coordinate 1,490 of CAMWNL010000378.1, forward strand.
GTTTCTAATTTGACATTATCCTCGCGATGACGATTTTTAGAACGCTCCTTCAGGTCATAGAACTGATCTATTCTGAATTTGGCCTTACCGGCGCGTGCCTGAGGCTGACGACTCATCCATTCCTGCTCCTTGCGCAGAGTGTTCTTTACTCTGGCGAGTTCAACATTCATAGCCTCTATACGCTCTGCACGGCGACGAAGATAGTAGTCATAATTTCCGTCATAGAAAAAAGCTGACTTATCGTCAAGCTCAATAATACGGTTGCACACTCTGTCAAGGAAATATCGGTCATGGGTAACCATCAGCAATGTGACTCTCTGGCGTTTGAGATAGTTTTCAAGCCACTCAATCACCTCTACATCCAAATGGTTGGTAGGTTCGTCGAGAATGATCAGCTCGGGATTCTGCATAAGAGCGCGCGCGATAGCTACTCTTTTCCGCTGTCCGCCCGAAAGATGGTCTACAGTGTTGTTAACATCGCCCAGATCAAGCTGAGTTAGCATCTGCTTTACACGGTCTTCATAATCCCATGCGTTAAGTGCATCCATCTGATGAACAGCCTCATTGATTGCATCAGTATCGCCGGAAGCAAGAGCGGCTTCATATTTCGCTACAGTGTCAGCTACTGTGCCTCCGTCTTCAAGACATGCTTCAATGATAGTAGCTCCTTTTTTAAACACCGGTAACTGGCTGAGATAGCACACTTTCAAATCTCCGCGATATATCACCGAGCCACTGTCAGGTGCATCTGTTCCGGCCAATATATTTAAGAGTGTTGTCTTACCGGTGCCATTCTTTGCTACAATACCAATCTTATCACCCTCATTAACACCAAAAGTGACATTTTCAAAAAGCATCCGGTCTCCGACGCTCTTAGTAAGTTCATCGACTTGTAAGAATACAGCCATATCAATAGATTATAAGACTATCAATTGTTTACCTTCACACTTCATTACCCGGCCGGGAAAACGTTCGAGCATAGAAAGATTATGTGTCGCCATTATGACTGCCGTGCCATCCTTGGCTATCGAATAAAGATGGTTGATAATCTGCTCTCCTGTCTCGGGGTCAAGATTTCCTGTCGGCTCGTCGGCTATGACAAGTTCAGGTTTGTTTAGCAGCGCCCTCGCGATAACAATGCGCTGCTGTTCGCCGCCCGACAACTCATGAGGCATCTTGTATGACTTATTAGTCATGCCGACTTCCTTAAGCACTTCTTCGATCATTCTGCTGTCAAAAAAAGAATAATTCTTTA
>CAMWNL010000379.1 GCA_947175585.1 uncultured Bacteroidales bacterium
AGATATGCAGCCGGTGGAACAATAATTTCAGAAGGGAAGGGTATAAACGAACTCTCAATCACCATAAAGAGAAACACATAGAAGTAACTCATATTGGTAACGATAATCTCGAAATAATGAGATGCGTCGAAGAGCGACAGCGAGATAAAGAGGTCAGTCATTTTTAATTTGCAAATTGAATTAGATGTCACATATAAACTCGTATTGCAAATTTACGAACATTCTCCGGCCCAACCAAAATAAACAGCTCCCTTTACAAAGAAAAAATATCAGCCGATACGATCTAAGACGTTTTGGCTGATATTAAAAACTGATTTTGATTATTTCTTGTCAGGACTTATCTTGCCTTGCTCAAGATGATGTTAAAGTCTCCGACATCAGGCAGACTGTCAGCCTCAAGGCTCAGGAAGTCTCCCTGAATTTCTAATTTAGCATTCTGAATTGCTGATTTACAAGTATCGTTGACTGTACCATACATAAATACGACTGAGCCCTTAGATCCGCTCATGGCTGCGATAAGAATATCGTTGCTTCCGTTATCGTTAGGCTCCGTATAGACGAAAGCTGCGACATTGTTGTTGTTTCCGCCATTAATCATATAAGTAAGAGGAACTTTGTTGAGGATGGCGAAAGCCTCTGTTGCTGATTCATAAACTTGGCTGGCATTCATATTATAACCAGCTGCGATAGTGCCATTTTCGACGAAATCACTGACAACCGGCAGATTGTAATCGGGAGCAGTGACAGAAATATTCTGTATGTTTGATAGAGAACTGAACGCTTCTTTCAGACTTATCGTCGAAGTGCATGTTTCAGTAGCGGAGCTGCTTTTGTCTGCCGTAGAGCTGCTTGAATTGCTTTGGCAGCCTGTCATAGCTAATAGAGCCACAAGGGGTAGTAGTGGGATAAGAATCTTTTTCATTATTTCCTTTTTTAGTTTATGGAAAAACAAAAAACGAATGAGATTTGTTTGGGGTGGAAAATAATCAAAGACATCTTGTCGGACGACTTAGCTATGATATGGCTCCGGTTATAACTTGTTTTCGCGTTCGGTGATTTCTGCGTCGGTCATAGTGTAGCCTCCAAGGCTCCCTTCCTTTGCTTGAATGCAGATATAGGTCATAGGTTGATCAGACGTGCACTTAAGATTGCGGTCGCAGTTTGTTGCAACACGGATAACAGAGCCCTCAGATATATCAAAAACCTCATCATTGACCTGAAAACGTCCTGAACCGGATAGGATAATGTAATTCTCTTCGTTGGCCTTATGGCTGTGGTAGAAGGGAACAGCTGCGCCTGAAGGAAGAGAGCCAAATGATATTTCACAAGATGTTGCGCCAGTGGCATCTTTTACAAACTGTTTACCTTCAAAGCCGTGGACGGAGCCGACTGAAGCGTGGGCAAATTTCTCGCCTTTGTTTAGAATTTTAATTTCGCTCATAGTTGAATAATATTTGAATTTCAGTAACTTTGCAGTTGAAAGCAGCTTTCATAATGATAGTGCAAAAGTAGGATAATAGAATTTAATTTGCAAGACGTAACTTTTATGAAAGTCGCTTACCTAAACGTAAGCTATAGTTGAATATGAATAGATTACCACTTAAAGAAAATTTAGAAAAATACACTCACTTGGCAGATTGCCCGGTGCGCAATGTGTTGGCCCGTTTTTCCGGTAAATGGTCTATGCTGGTGCTATGTGTGCTAGCTGAAAACGAAACTACGCGATTTAACGGGATAGCTAAGGCCATCCCCGATATCTCGCCTAAAGTTTTAACAGAGACTTTGAAAAATCTTGAAGGCGATAATCTGATTACACGTAAGCTTTATGCGGAAATACCGCCTCGCGTTGAATATTCCCTTACTCCGCTAGGTCATAGCCTTATGCCTAATCTGGCAGGACTTATTTCGTGGGCAGTAGAGCATTTTGATGAGATATCCGGCAAGAAAAACAGGTGATGACTCCGATAGTCGGTATTTTTTTTGTAATTTCGTGGCAAATGTATTTTATAACAAGCAAGAGCTTATGTTAGTAATAGGAATAGCCGGCGGCACAGGGTCGGGCAAGACTACGGTCGTCAACAAAATATTAAACAGTTTTCCGGCAGGCGAAGTCGCTGTGATTCCTCAGGATTCATATTATAAGGATTCGAGCCATATTCCGCCCGAGGAACGCAGTAAAATCAATTTCGACGAACCTGCAGCGATAGAGTGGTCTCTGCTCTCAGAACATTTGCGCAGACTTAAAAACGGCGAGGCAATCGACATGCCGACCTACTCTTACCTGACGTGTACCCGTCAGGAGGAGACAGTCAAAGTCGAGCCGCGCGATGTTGTAATAGTCGAAGGTATCCTTGTGCTGAACGATCCTGAATTGCGTGATATGATGGATGTCAAGGTCTTTGTCGATGCCGATCCGGATGACAGACTCATACGCGTAATAGCGCGTGACTGCATATCGCGTGGCCGCACACCTCAGATGGTCATTGACCGCTATCAGGATGTGCTCAAACCGATGCATTGCCAATATATCGAGCCATCAAAGCGTTTTGCCGACATTATCGTACCTCAGGGAGGCAGTAATATTGTAGCAATTAATCTGCTTACTGATTATATCGAGAGCCGTCTTCGCCGTAATAATAAGGATAAATAACCTCTGTCAATCTTCGGTCTGATATTGCAATCAAAAAGGCAACGCTCTTTACCCGGACGCACCAGGGTGCGTC
>CAMWNL010000380.1 GCA_947175585.1 uncultured Bacteroidales bacterium
CTGAGGATTAGGACCGGGATATTGAAACGGAGTCGGGTCAACCTGCTCGTCAGGATGCAGCTTGCAGCAGGTATAATAGAAATACCTGGCCTTTCCGCTACCGTGATGCTCACGGATAAAATCCTTTATAACAGACGGTAATCCGGCTTTATCAGCACGACGCAGTCCGTCGATGACATGGTTGATGACGATGCGGCCACTCTGTTCGGGTGTCAGCGCATCGTGAGGATTTACACCATGCTGATTCTCGGTAAAAAACGCCGGGTTGCTCAGTTTACCGACATCGTGATACATAGCTCCGGCTCTGACGAGCTTGTCATTGGCTCCGATGCGTTTGGCAGCGTCTGCAGCGAGATTGCTGACCGAGAGTGAATGTTGAAACGTTCCGGGGCACTCGTCATTGAGTCTTAACAACAGCGGATGGTTGGTATCGGCAAGTTCGACAAGCGTTACATCAGAAATAAAGCCAAACATGCGTTCTACCGCCGACATTAGCACATAGGCCATAGAGCAAAGAGCTGAATTGACAAGCAGATAAGCAACCATACGCCATGCAAATCCCTCGAACGTTCCGTTCATGAGCAATTCGAGCGCGATATAAGACAGCAGATATGCTGCTGCGACAAATCCGGCAGTCCTCAGCAACTGCGACCGCTGATCGAGTCTGCGGAGCGAATAGACCGCGACAGCCGAGGCCGTAAACTGCAGGAAGATAAACTCAAGAGGAAACGACGTGATCGCGGCACACACAAGTGTCAGCACTGTAGAGACCAGCATAGCCGTGCGTCCGTCAAAAAACACAAGCACAAGTATCGGCACAATAGTCATCGGAGCGATATAAATGCCTGATCCGACAAAGGTGTTGAGCGCCAACGCCAACAGGAAAAACACCGTGATGAGTATTATTATAAACCCGAAAGACCTTATATTATCATAAATCTGCCGGTTATAATAATATATGTATCCAAACAGCGTCGACAGCAATAGCACGACATAGAGAAACTGCCCTCCGAGCATCAGCCAGTCACTTTTGCCGGCTTTTGTCACACTTGCCTCGATCATGCTCTCATAGGTCTTGAGATTAGTGAAATCCTGCGGACTGATTATCGTGCCTTTATCTATAATGGTCTGACCCTGCTGAATCACACCTCTGTCGGCAGTCAGCGTGAGATAGTCATAATCATAGTGACGCCGACTCTCCGCATCATTATATATTATATTCGGACGCAAGATATCCTGCATGTTTGATGCAGAGAAATAGTCTCGTAAACCCTTGTCAGTTATGGTGGAATCGAGTCTGATATAGATATCGCGCGCCGAGGTAAAATGAGATGTTGACATCTCACTAAGCACATTTTTCTCCAGCACTCTTATCTTAGGGAGTTTGCCTTCCGAGATCTTTTCCCTGGTCTGAAGGTCTACAACGCCCTGAGAATATATTTTCCGCAGACGCGCGGCAAGTTCGTTACGGTAGTTGGTGCCTACCGACGGGGGCAGATCGTCGACTACCGAGTCAATCATCAGCTGGTTAATCTCATAGACCGGAACAAAATGAGCTTCGAGAGAATCGCGCGCCGCAAGGATTGTGGCCGAGTCGGCATGGATAGGAATATCGAACGGCGCGATAAGCTTGGCATAGTTCCAAGGCCTGTTCTGCTCATAATTATAATGGCTCGACTCCGGATGAGGATAAAAATATGTTATTATCAAGGCGGCTGCCAGACAGCTCAATAGCCTCATGACAATTCCTCTCTTGCTGAGTTTATCTAATATAGGTTTGTGCATAGGCGTTTTCATTATGGATTAATGTATACGTGCGGCACTTTGCACTCCATTTATACTCAATACATTGTTACATAGGCTCGTCACCACGCTGACATCGCTGACGCGAACCCACAGGTCGCACTCAAACACTTCGTCATGAGCCTCGATATTCAATTTACGAATATCAATAGCCAGATGAGTGGATATCATGTGGATCAGTTCCTGCAATATGCCGTGACGGTCAATGCCTTCGACATGGACATGAGCGAGAGACTTTCCCGTGACGCTTTCCCATGATGTTGCGACTATGCGCGAGCCAAATCCGGCCTTAAGCACCTGAGCGCGCGGACATGTCAGTGCATGAACCACTACTTCGCCGTCATCATCGATAAATCCCATAACTTCATCGCCGGGTATCGGACAGCAACACTCAGCGTATTTGAAATTTGAGCCGTTTTCGTCATAATGCAGCCTGTAAGTCTCTTTTGTATTGATTTTAGGCTTTTCAGTTTTTACAGCTTCAGTTTCAGCAGATTTTGTCGATGATTTAAGATTGAATTTCAGTAATTTAGAAAACAGTCCGCTCGACTGTGACTCTGCTTTTTTCTTAAGGGTCTTGACGAGAAATTCGCCGAGCACAATCTCTTCAGCCCCGATCTGATAGCATAATTCCTCGCGATTGTCGACATGAAATGTGCCTTGCAGCTTGCTTATCACTGCGTTATTGTCGGGCAAATCGTGCTGCTCAAGCCATGATGCCAGTATTTCCTTGCCCTTGTTGACCACAGGCTGACGGTTTTTGCGCAAAGCCTGTCGCAATCGTGTCTTCGCTTTGGCCGTAGCCAGAAAAGACTCCCACTCAGGTTGCGGTAACTGAGATTTCGATGTCAAGACCTCGCCCTGATCGCCGCTGCTAAGTTTATGACTGAGCGGCACGAGTTTATGATTGACCTTTCCG
>CAMWNL010000381.1 GCA_947175585.1 uncultured Bacteroidales bacterium
CCTATATCCCGGTGTGCCGACGTTCAATATCCACATCATCAAGCCTAACGAAAACTTCTCTGTCGAAGGCGTCCGTGTCACCCCTCTGCCAGTCATGCACGCCCGTCTGCCGATAGTCGGTTTCCGCATAGGCGATCTCGCCTATATTACCGATTGTTCCGAGATGCCTGCTGCGACACTCGAAAAAATCAAAGGCGTCGACACTCTGGTCATCAACGCCCTGCGACGTGCTCCTCACATGTCGCACATGAATCTCCAACAGGCTCTTGAAGTCATCAACGCGGCGACACCCAGACGCGCCTATCTGACACATCTCAGTCATGATATGGGACTGATTGACGACACAGTCCCCCTCCTGCCAGATAATATCCATATCGCCACAGACGGCACTACCATAACCATCCCATAAGTATATGACCACACGCCTGAAACTGAAAATAGTATGTCTCACGGCTTTGTCGGCCGGTACCGCCAACGCCGAAATGGCTGATGACCGCCCTGATATCATCCTCTTTATGGTCGACGATATGGGCTGGCAGGACACATCGCTTCCGTTTGCCGATGACACTACGGCCTACAACCGCATGTTCCGCACGCCAAATATGGAACGCCTGGCAGCCCAAGGGATGAAATTCACTCAGGCCTATGCCTGCGCCATTAGCTCACCGAGCCGTTGCAGCCTTATTACAGGCGCTAACAACGCTCGCCACAGAGTGACCAATTGGACTCTCGAACGCGATAAATCGACTGATGACTCCATACCCGGAGTAATTCTCCCTGAGTGGAACTGGAATGGCGTTGCTCAATCAGGCGGCGTCAATAATACATACATCGGCCGGTCGTTTGTCGACCTGCTGCGCCAGTCAGGCTACCATACTGTCCACGTCGGCAAAGCTCACTTCGGAGCTATAGATACTCCTGGCGAAAATCCGGCACACTGGGGCTTTGAAACCAACATCGCCGGCCATGCCGGAGGAGGCCTGACGACATATCTGAGTGAAAACAATTACGGTCATCGACCCGACGGATCCCCCTACTCCCTGCTTGCCATACCAGGTCTGGAAAAGTATTGGGACAGCGGTGTGTTTGCGACGGAGGCCCTCACTCTGGAGGCTTTGAAGGAAATTGATAGAGCTGTTGTTTACGAGCAGCCCTATTTTCTCTACATGTCTCACTACGCCGTCCACATCCCCATCGACAGAGACGTGAGATTCTATGACGATTACATCGCCCGTGGCTACTCGCCCAAGGAAGCGGCTTACGCTTCGCTCGTCGAGGGTATGGACAAAAGCCTCGGTGACATTCTCGATAAAGTCGAGCAATCGGGTCGTAGTGACCGTACAATAGTCATATTCATGAGCGACAACGGCGGACTCGCTTCGCAACCTCATTGGCGCGACGGAGAACCCTACACTCAGAATACCCCGCTGCGCAGCGGTAAAGGTTCGTTGCTTGAAGGTGGCATCCGCGAGCCTATGATTGTCAAATGGCCGGGCGTGACCACTCCGGGCAGTGTATGCAGCGACTATAAAATGATCGAAGACTTCTACCCCACGATTCTCGAAATGGCCGGTGTCGAGTTCACGCCTGATGCCGACAAACCCATCGACGGTTTCTCATTCGTGCCGATGCTTAGAGGCGAACCAATGCCTGACCCCGAGCGAGAAATTGTGTGGAATTTTCCAAATATATGGGGAAACGAAGGTCCGGGCATAAATCTCAACACTGCCCTGAGACGCGGCCGCTACAAACTCATCTACAACTATGTGACCGGGGAAAAAGAGCTTTACGACATCCCTGCCGACATCTCGGAGACAACAAATCTCGCCTCTGAGTTACCGGAAATTACAACTTTTATGTCACAACGACTTGGCGAACGGCTCAGAGAAATGGATGCTCAGCGCCCGGTCGATGCAACCACCGGACAACCGTTTCCCTGGCCTGATGAACTCAACTGACAAACTTTCTATAGATTATGGAAAAAGAAATAAGACACCGCAGACTTTATGCTTTTTACAATAGCAAAGTCCTAAACGCACTCATGATTGTCATTATCAACGGCATCTTCCTGATGGGATACTATAAAACCTATCTTTTGCCTGCCATCTGTTCATCTTCGGCATTCCTGCTTTTCCTCGGCTACTCTGTCTGGTTATGGATAAAGAAACCCAAAGAAATTACAATCAACGCTTGGTTATCTGACATATCAGGAATTTTCACTCTATATTTTCTGGTCGTTGCAGCGATGAAGACCGATAATCAATGGTGGTATATCTTCCCTGTTGTCTGCTCCGTGTTTATTCTATTTATTACCATTATAAATCCTAAAAACGACAAGACATTTATCATCTATTAAACTCTATTATTATGAAGATATTTAAGATTTTGGCGATAGCCTCAATGAGTTTGTTCTTCGGTGTGTCCGATGCCACTGCGTCAGTTGGCGGTGACAGTCTGAGAGTCGACGCTCGCGCACTGCGCACACGTGGAGCGGTCGAAGGACTGATGCGCCGTAATCCTCCACGACTGACTTTCAGACCCTGCGAGATTACACCTGAATCGTTCAGCTCGTGGCAGGGAGAGATGAAAGAGGCGATGGCAAAACTGATGCGTCACCCAGAGTCACAATCTGCAGCGCCTCGATTTATAAAAAGCGTTCAGCGCGATGGCTATCGTGTCGAACGATGGGAGAGTTACCCCCTCGACTCTACGGTAGTGCCC
>CAMWNL010000382.1 GCA_947175585.1 uncultured Bacteroidales bacterium
TGTCAGCCTTGCGGTTACCGCAGATAATCTCAAACAGAGCTGTCATCGCACGGGGGTCATGGCTGAGGAAAGCGACCTTATCGCCCTTTTCAATCTGGAAATTGACATCATTGAAGAGCACCTCGCCGTCAACCGACGCACTCAGTCCCTTAACCTCAAGAATCTTATTGCCCGGCTCGCGCGAAGGTGTAAAGATGATACCCGGATAGCGGCGCGACGATGGTTGGATTTCCTCGACATTGAGTTTTTCGAGCATCTTTTTGCGTGATGTCGTCTGCTTGCTCTTCGCCACATTGGCACTGAAGCGCTGGATAAATTCGAGCAACTCCTTGCGACGCTCCTCGGCTTTTTTATTCTGCTGCTGTTGCTGACGCAGCGCAAGCTGGCTCGACTGATACCAGAAACTGTAGTTTCCGGCAAAAAGCTGCACCTTGCTGTAGTCGATGTCAAGCGTGTGTGTGCAGACCGAGTCGAGGAAGTGACGGTCGTGGCTGACGACGAGCACAGTGTTTTCAAACTTCGACAGATAGTCTTCGAGCCATGTCACCGTTTCGAGGTCAAGGTCATTGGTCGGCTCGTCGAGAAGCAGATTGTCGGGGTTGCCGAAAAGAGCTTTTGCCAGAAGCACGCGCACCTTTTCATTACCGCTCAGGTCGCGCATGAGCATATAGTGCTTATCCTCTTTTATTCCCAGACCGCTCAACAGAGCCGCTGCGTCGCTCTCGGCGTTCCAGCCCTCAAGTTCTGCAAATTTTTCTTCAAGCTCTGATGCGCGTATACCGTCTTCATCCGAGAAATCAGCCTTTGCATAAAGCGTGTCTTTCTCTTTCATTATATCCCACAGCACAGTGTGACCCTGAATCACAGTGTCAAGCACTGTGAAATCGTCAAACTTGAAGTGGTCCTGTTCGAGCACGCTCATGCGTTCGCCCGGACCCTGGCTGATTGTGCCGTGAGTCGGTGACAGCTGACCGCTGAGCATACGCATAAGCGTTGACTTTCCGGCACCGTTAGCGCCGATTATACCATAGCAGTTTCCGGGTGTGAATTTCAGATTGACATCCTGAAACAATACTTTTTTACCGAATTGAATACCTAAATTGTTAACTGTTATCATAGTTTACTTTAATATCTGTTAGAAAAGCGCAGAGCTCAACCGCTTGAGAGCCTCAATTTTATCACCGCTGCGTATTACCATCGAAATGTTATAGTTACTGCCGCCGTAAGAAATCATTCTCACCGGTATATCCTTTAATGCAGCCACAGCCTGCGCTTCAAATCCGCAGTTATGCCATTCGAGGTCTCCGACCACACAAACTATCACCATGTCGCGGTCAACCGTAACCGTTCCGAAATTTTTCAGATCGTCGACCAACGCCGCCAGATGACTTTCATCATCAATCGTCACCGTTACGCCGACTTCCGACGTCGCCATCATATCAATGCTCGTCTGGTGTTTCTCAAATGTTTCGAAAACCTTGTGAAGGAAACCGTATGCGAGCAACATGCGTCCTGACTTGATCTTTATGGCTGTTACATTATCTTTGGCAGCCACAGCCTTAATTTTGCCGTCGGGCGGCATGTTATAAATGACCGTTCCTCGCGCCTTGGGGTCGAGCGTGTTGAGCAGACGGACGGGTATATTGGCAAGCTTGGCCGGAAGCACACAGTTAGGATGCAGGATCTTGGCTCCGAAATAAGCCAGCTCGGCCGCCTCCTCGAAATTCAGCTCTCCGACAGGCGACGTATTATCGACATAACGCGGATCATTGTTGTGCATACCGTCGATATCTGTCCATATCTCGATTTCGTCAGCATCGACCACCGCACCGATGATCGAGGCCGAGTAGTCGCTGCCGCCTCTCTTCAGGTTATCGACTTCTCCGACCGCGTTGAGACAGATATAGCCTTGAGTAATGAACACCTCCGCATCGCGGTTAAGATCAAGCAGACGCTTCAGACGGGTCGACACATACTTCATATCCGGTTCGCCGTTGGCGTCGGTACGCATATAGTCGAGCGCCGGGAGAAGCACTGATTTAACCCCCTGTTCATTAAGATAAATATCCATCATGGCCGTCGACATCAGCTCGCCCTGAGCCAGAATCTCCTTATTGACGGCGAGAGAATACTCACCGCGCACCAATGCCCTGATATACGAAAAACGCTCGTCAATGACAGCCTTGGCGCGACTGTGGGCTCCGGGAGTGTCAAAAAGCTCATCGATGACATTGTTATACTTCAGATTGAGATGATTGAGAGTCTCCTGAGCGCCGGGCGTATTGCCTTTCGACAGGTAATCAGCGATTTCCACAAGAGTGTTAGTTGTACCGGCCATCGCGGAGAGAACAACAATATTTTGACTGTCAGACTGGATAAGTCGTGCAACATGCTTGATGCGATCGGCCGTTCCGACCGAAGTACCGCCAAATTTCAGAACTTTCATTAAAACATATAGTTAAACAGACTGCAAAGGTACAAAAAATAATCCACAAAAAGACATGCATTACAGCAAGCTACATACCCTGTCAACCTTATTTTTTACGCCAGATCACCATACATAGCTATCATTCTATAGATAAACAACTTAACCCATACCCACCAAATTTAAAACCGCATTTTCCAAGGTTTCCACCAAATATGAAACCGTGAAATGTAGGGACACACCCCAATGCTGTTTACTTAAAGAAAAAGCGGACACGGCCGCTGATTTGTTATA
>CAMWNL010000383.1 GCA_947175585.1 uncultured Bacteroidales bacterium
ATATAGAGAGGGATGCTGTCGCCGGGGAAATATATTTCTTCGAGTCGTTTTGCTATACCTACAACTGCTATCGTCCCACGCAGCCCTATTGACTCCAGGGCTTCGACTGCCGCACTCAGCTGGCCTTTACCACCGTCAACAACTATCAACTGAGGCAGCCCCTGCCCTTCTTCCATAAGTCGAGTATAACGGCGAGTCAACACCTCACGCATAGACGCGAAGTCATCCGGTCCGACAACTGTCTTAATATTAAAATGTCGATAATCACGCTTACATGGTTTACCGTTTCGAAACACGACACATGAAGCGACCGGATCCGAACCCTGAATGTTTGAATTATCGAAACACTCAATATGGCGAGGGAACTCGCTTAATCGAAAATCAGCTTTCATGCGTTCCATCAAACGATCAACTCTTAGCTCCGGATCTGCCTTCTCCATGTGTTTAAGCACATCGATTTTGTTCTGTCGCGCATTGCGCTGTGACACGTCAAGCAACTTAGCCTTATCGCCCCGCTGCGGCACAGTAAAACTTACACCAGGCATTTCCACCTCAGGAATCAGAGGTACTATAACCTCATCATAAGTAATCCCCAGGGTATTCTTGATCTCATCCATAGCGTATGCGAGCAACTGCGCCTGTGATTCATCGAGGCTGCGACGATAACGTAAAGTAACGCTACGCACCACCGCACCCTTTCTTACGTGCATATAGTTTATATAAACTTCTTTATCGTCATCATCGATCGCAAACACATCCACATCCTGAATCGTCTGGCTTACGATGACACTTTTTGCCTGATAATTTTCGAGTAATTGATACTTCTCCTTAAGCTCCTGAGCTTCCTCAAATCTCATTTCACCGGCGAGGCGCACCATCTCATCTTTGAGATAATTGAGCAGTTCCTGGGTATCACCGCGTAGTATTTGCTTGATTTTATCGATGTAACCGGCATATACTTCGGGCGAAACGGCCGCTGTGCAACATCCTTGACATTTCTTGATATGGTACTGGAGACATAGACGCCCTTTACCACTGTTTATGTAATCTTTAGTCAGAGGAAGCCGACAAGTACGTATAGGATACAACTCCCGAATAAGATCTACGACCATTCGAGCAATTTGAGTATTGGTGTATGGGCCAAAATACTTCGAGCCGTCTTTAATGTACTGTCGAGTCAAAAAGACACGCGGATAGAGTTCATTAGTGACCGCAATCCACGGATAAGACTTATCATCTTTAAGCAAAACATTATAACGTGGCTGAAACTCCTTAATCATCGAGTTTTCGAGATTAAGGGCATCCTGCTCGGTCGGCACTACTATATATGACATATCGGCTATCGCACGCACAAGCAAATTAGTGCGGAGACAGTCGTGAGTCCGATTAAAATATGACGATACTCGGCGCTTGAGATTTTTTGCTTTACCGACATATATTACCTTCCCATCGGAGTCATAATAAGTATACACACCCGGCGTATCGGGAAGGAACGAGATTTTCTCTTTGAGTTCTGGTGATTTATCGTGTTTAGCCATAATAAAAATCGGGGACATTCTCTAAAATAACGTCCCCGACCAAGATATGTTGTATATTTCAGTTAATACTTAATCAGCGAAGTCACCTCCACGTCTTCAGGCAGAGCTTTACGACCATCAAGGGCGGTTAGTTCTATGATAAAATTTATATATATTTTTTTAGGATTTAAGCTCTTCACCAAATTGTATGCAGCAGCCATTGTGCCGCCGGTTGCAAGTACATCATCATGAAGCACAACGACGTCATCAGGACCAATTGCGTCTCTGTGAATCTCAATAACGTCAGTGCCATATTCTTTTGCATACTCCATCTTGATTGTATCTGCCGGTAATTTTCCAGGCTTACGAGCAGGCACAAAACCGGCACCGAGCTCAAAAGCAAGAATTGAACCACCAATAAAGCCACGAGATTCAATGCCTACGACTTTTGTGACACCTTTATCTCGATAAAGTTGAGATAAATCCCAGCCAATAATGTGCAGCGCACGTGGATCTTTAAACGCAGTCGTAAGATCTTTAAACAAAATTCCCTTTGAAGGAAAATCCTGAACGTCGCGGATTTTTGATTTTACGTATTCCATATATTATGAAGATATAATTAATTGATTTAATATTTATTAGCGTCGTTTTGTTCCACGTGGAACAAAACATCATCGATTCATCATCAACAACAAAATGTTAACATCGCTGGGCGAAACACCCGGTATTCTCGAAGCCTCACCTATCGTTTCAGGTCGCTGCTTAGATAATTTTTGTCTGGCCTCAATTGAAAGAGAATGTAACGAGTCAAAATCAAATGTCACAGGTATCTTAACAGAGTCGAGTCTCCTCAATTTATCAGCGATCAATCGCTCTCTTGTAATATATCCTTCATACTTTAAGAGAATCTCAGCTGCTTCAACAGTCTCGTCGCGGATATAATCAGGAATCTGCTCAATCATATCACGCAAAGCAGAAATCGCCATAACAAGATTTGAAAAGCCTAATTGAGGACGCAATATTAGATCTCGGAGTTTAACACCTTGTTTAAGTGGAGACACCCCGAGTGATTCAAGATGGGGATTGATGATAGACGCTTTAATCGAATAATCATCGCAGAATTGGATTAAAGAATCACGCCACTTGATTTTTTCATTTAAAACAGACATTCTTGTCGAATCTGCCAATCCTATCTCGTAT
>CAMWNL010000384.1 GCA_947175585.1 uncultured Bacteroidales bacterium
CGTTAACTCAATATCACTCAAAGAAGGTGAGGATGAGTTTTTACGCAAGGCCGAGGCTATCCGGCGCTTTGGAGCGGCGGTTGTCGTTATGGCCTTTGACGAGCAGGGACAGGCCGACACTTTTGAGCGTAAAATTGAAATCTGCGAACGTGCTTACCGCTTGCTGACACGACGCATCGGTTTCGCACCTCACGACATCATATTTGATCCGAATATAATGGCCGTCGCAACCGGTATTCCCGAACATGATCTATATGGTCGCGATTTTATCCGTGCGGTTAAGTGGATTAAAGATAATCTTCCGGGCGCTAAGGTCAGCGGTGGTGTCAGCAATCTCTCTTTCGCGTTCCGGGGTCATAACGGGCTGCGTGAATCTATGCATGCCGTCTTTTTGTATCACGCTATTGCCGCCGGCCTCGACATGGCTATTGTCAATCCCTCTGCAACCGTGACTTACAGCGATGTCGCCGAAGATCTGCGCCACACTCTTGACAATCTGTTTACCAAAGGCAGTCATGAGGCGGCCGCCGCGTTGACATCATTCGCCGATTGTGATGCGGTCACTCCGCAATCCGCTTCCGGTGCTGCCCCTGTCGACCGTGACACCATTCCGGTCGCTCAACGCCTGACCGATGCGATCGTCCGAGGCGATGCGACTCATCTTGCAGATGACCTCGAAGAAGCGGCTGAGCTCTATGACCGTGCAATCTCGATAATCGAAGGTCCTCTGATGGAGGGCGTAGGTCGTGTCGGCACCCTCTTCGGGGAAGGCAAGATGTTTTTACCTCAGGTCGTTAAGACGGCCAGAGTCATGAAACAGGCAGTCGACCTGCTCAAACCGCGCATCGAGGCCGAAAAAGTCGGTACTGACAATTCAAGCGCCGGAAAAATCCTGTTTGCCACTGTCAAGGGCGACGTCCACGACATCGGTAAAAATATCGTGTCAATCGTGCTCGAATGTAATAATTATGAGGTAATTGACCTTGGTGTAATGGTTCCGGCAGAGACAATCGTCGCGGCTGCTATCGACCATCAACCTGACATCATCTGTCTTTCCGGCCTGATAACGCCATCGCTCGGCGAAATGGTCAACGTTGCAGAGAAATTGCAACAAGCCGGCGTTAAGACACCGCTGATTGTCGGCGGAGCAACTACCTCAAAACTACACACAGCTGTTAAAATCGCTCCGCACACTTCAGCTCCCGTCATTCACGCGACTGACGCGTCACAGAATCCTATCATCGCATCCAAACTGCTTAACGCCGCTACACGAGATGCATATATTCAGCAAATAGCCGCCGAATACAATGCTTTAAGAGACAATCACAGCAATGGCAGACCGAACCTCTTGCCGCTTTCCGAGGCCCGTCGGCGCAAGGCTGTGATAGACTGGGCAGCCTGCCCCACGCCCGTTCCGATGCATACGGGCGTCGATATTATCGACCCAATGCCGGTTGACGAAGTGGCCGCTCTGATTAACTGGCGCATGTACTTCAATTTCTGGAAACTCAGCGGTGACTTCGTCGATGATTTCCCCTATGACTTGTGCGAGCACTGCACGGCTCAGTGGCTCGCCCGCCACTCCTCGAATCCCAAGGCAATAGAAGCCCTGAAAGTGTATCGCGACGCGATTTCCATGCTCAGCTCATCCCGTCCGGCAATCCGCGGTGCCGTCGGCATATTCCCGGCGTGGAGCGATGACGATGACACTATCGTTGTCGGTGGTCAGAACTTCCCTATGCTCCGCCGCCAGGAGCCTAATGCCGGAGGTGTATGTCTGAGTCCGGCCGACTATGTCATGCCACATAAACTTGGCGAAGACTTTGTTGGCGCATTTGTTATCAGTGCAGACGCGCCTGACAAACTCGCTGAGATTGAAGATGACAAATACGCTGCAATGGTGCTTCGTGCCCTGCTCGACCGCCTTGCCGAAGCCGGAGCCGAATATCTTCACCGATATGTGCGCCGTCAATACTGGGGATATGCTCCTGACGAAACACTCTCCGCTGCCGATATATTGTCAGGAAAATACCGGGGCATACGCCCGGCGATGGGTTATCCGATGACCCCCGACCAACTGCTTAACCATAAGATTGCAAAACTGCTGCCCTTCGACCGTGTCGGAGTGACGTTGACCGAAGCCGGAGCTATGTCACCGGCATCAACCGTGAGCGGTCTCTATATCGCTCATCCCGATGCACGTTATTTTATGATAGGCAAAATCGGCGATGATCAGCTCAGTGATTATTCCCGTCGCCGCGCCATCGCCATAGACCGTATGCGCGACATCCTCAATAAAAATCTTTAGAAGTGGAACGAGATACCGAAGTCAAGATCAACACGTACAATCCCTGCTGAATTTGATTCGCTATAATATCTCTGATCGACAGAGGCGTCAAACACTTTGACGCCTCCTGTTATACCTACTCTCGGCGTAACAAGAAATTCCGCGCCAAATGACAGATTCGTTCCGAAACCATAATCATAATTTATCCCGACACGCTTGCCCTCGCTTTCCACAAACTCCCGGGACACTACCATACCGATACCTAATGCATAACGCAATGACCATTTCTTGGATTTAAGCAAAATACGGCCTACAAACTGTGGCGCTAAATAATGTAATCCCCAGCGCTCATGCATACGCACTATATTAATTCCTGACAACTCAGTGCTTTCTACACCTGTAAAATAACCATTGTACATAAGC
>CAMWNL010000385.1 GCA_947175585.1 uncultured Bacteroidales bacterium
GGTGACCTCTCTGAGCTTGCCTTGGGCTGGGCGACTTACAATGGCGACCACATGTCGATGTATGGTGTGAACGCCGGAGTTCCCAAGACACTCGTCCGCCATCTCACTCGTTATTTCGCGGATCATATCGTCGACGACGTCTGCAAGACAATTCTCCTTGATATAATAGATACACCGATCAGTCCCGAACTGATTCCTGCAGCCGCTGACGGCACGATTAAACAGAAGACCGAAGACCTTGTCGGCCCCTATGAACTACATGACTTTTTTCTCTACTACACTCTGCGCTACGGCTTCACTCCGCGTCGCATATTCACACTCGCTCTCCGCGCTTATGGCCAAACCTACGGCCGCGATACTATAAAGCATTGGATAACAGTTTTCTTCCGACGTTTCTTCGCCCAGCAGTTCAAGCGCTCATGTCTCCCTGATGGACCTAAAGTCGGTTCGGTCTGCCTGTCGCCCCGAGGTGACTGGCGTATGCCGTCAGATGCCTCTTCGGCTCTTTGGCTGGCTCAATGTCAAACTCTATGATGAATATCGCACGAGCTATAAATGCGTATTCTCAGGCAATAGTACGTCCTGTAGCTGAAGCACCGCGTTTTTTCTTTGCAGTGATGTTGCTTGCTTGCCTTCCTGCGGTTTCATATTCGATTATTGATAAGAGCCGGATATTGCGCTTTATTATAGCCTCCGGCTGTGAAGGCGCATTGATCGGTTATTGTTGCTGCTGGATTGTTTCGATGATAAACGGAAGAGGACTGCGCAAGATGATTATAATTGTAGGTCTGGTGTTATCATGTGGATGGGCAATTGTAGAGGTCGGGAGTCTGACGACGACGGGTATGCTGATATCAGAAGATTCATTTGCTCTTGTTGCAGAAACCGATGCAGGTGAGGCCGCCGGCTTCTTTGCGCAGTATTTCACACTGAACTCGCTGGTGACGATATTGTGTGTGGCGGCGATTACTGTGGCGGCTGCGTTTGCTGCGGCATTTCTTTTTCAGTTGCTTTGTCGTCATCGGCTTGGAACGTCTCTTGCGGCTTTAGTACTGGGATTAATCGTTTTTATCGGAGCCTTTTGTGGTGTGAGGATGCTTCGGGGAGCATTTATCAGTGATTATGGAGATTATCTCGAATGGATAGGGAGCGGTTCTGAAAATCCTGATCTCATAAGGGCTAATGAACTGTGTTTTTCCGCTCCATTTGTAAAAATTCCCTGTTTAATGAATGGCTATGACATGGTCAACCGTAATTATGACAGGTGGTTGGACGTACAATATGACGCATTGGATTTTAATGTTACCCGAGGAGACTCTGCCCAATATAATATTGTTGTAGTTGTGGGCGAGTCCTTCATTCGCACACATTCCAATCTCTACGGTTATTATCTTCCCACCAACCCGGGTTTGACGGCAGAGCGCGACAGTGGCCGTCTCGTAGTCTATGATTCAGTTATGACTACTGCCAATTTCACCACTCCCTCTTTGCGTAATTTGTTTAATCTCAATGATCTTTCTAAGGGTGAGGAATGGTATGAAAGTGTATATTTCCCACTCGTGATGAAAAAAGCCGGTTATAGTGTGTACCACTACGACAACCAGACAGTCGGGCTTAATGCTGATAGAGGCATCTCGCGTATGTTTTATTCTCCGCTGATCAAGGATTGTGTCTATGACGCCACCTCAGACTCTCTTTTTGATTATGATGGCGATTTTCTGAATTATGTACATTCGACCTTTGTGCCGAAAGAAGCAGACAGCCCGAAATTAGTCATATATCATCTTAAAGGACAGCATTTCCCGGCTTCCGCACGATATGAGGGCATACCCCATTTCTCGGCAGCTGACATTACGGTTCAACAGCCGTGGCTCAATGACGAGAGGCGTGCTGAAGTTGCTGAGTATGATAATGCTACTATTTACAACGACTCGATAGTAAGCGCTATAGCTGCGCGTTTTATGGAGACACCTACGGTAATGTTTTATTTCTCTGACCACGGTGAGGACTGCTGGGATCTTGCTCCAATGGAGGCGCGCAACAAGCAGATGCCCGATGACCCACAATGGGTAGATCGCCAATTTCATATACCCTTTTTTATATGGCTATCCCCAGAGTTTATTTCGCGATATCCACTTCTGACGCAAAGATTACTCAATGCTGCGGACAAGCCGTTCTCGTTAGATAATTTAGGTCAAATGATATTAGAAATGTGTGATATTGATTTCTCTCCATCACCTTGTGAAGAAAAAAATTAATTTGTACCTTTGCGCGAAACCATAAAAGATAACAGCTATGTCAGGATGGATCGTTATATGTATCGTCTGCTTCATTTACACGTTGGTGATGATGCCGATTGAGCGCAGACTAAAAAAACGCTTTTCCAATAAATATATTTTCTATGCACTATCATTCCTGATAGGTTTTGTTATCCTTATGACCCTTTATTGCATCGCGGATCTCCTCCATTTATCAAACTTTTGAGGAGTTATAATACACACTTGGCAATTATCACAGCATCTCCGATTCGCATAGTCTAAATATAACAAAAGCCCTATTTTTTAATAGGGCTTTTGTTATTGTAAATCAATAAGTTATCACTCCCACTCGATTATTCGTTTGACTTGTGAATGGGCTGATATATCGTGAGTTATGTTTGCTGTTCGTTTCATCGGGGTTGAAAATCGGGG
>CAMWNL010000386.1 GCA_947175585.1 uncultured Bacteroidales bacterium
TCAATGCCCGTATGATGTCGGCGTCGAGCTGAAGGGTCGGTTCCCCACCGGTAATAACAATATGCCGAGCCGGATATGATGAGACAGATGAAACGATGTCATCTGCGGTCATTTCAATGCCATCAGCAAAATCAGTATCACAGAAAGGACATCTGCGGTTGCAACCGCAGAAACGCAGAAAGACTGCCGGCGTACCTGTGAAGAAACCTTCGCCCTGCAGAGAATAGAAAATCTCGTTGACTTTATAAGTCTTTTTCATAACTGGCAATGTTTCCTTCACTTTCTTGAACGTCAACCCGGTAGCAGTTATCTACATTGTCGCAAATCCAACGTGCAATGTTCTCTGCCGTCGGATTGAAGGGGAGGACGTCGTTAAGGCAAGCGTGATCAAGTTTGTCGGTCACGAGACGTTTAATATCAGTGAAATCTGTAACCATGCCGTTGGTGTTAAGCTTTTTTGCACGGCAATGGACTGTCACAATCCAGTTGTGGCCATGGAGCGACGAACATTTACTCTCATAGTCGAGAGTAAGCCTGTGTGCCGCCGAGATTTCAAGTCTTTTGGTTACGTAATACATAATATATAATAGGATGAGAGAATATTAGTTATGAATCAGAAGATGTCAGTTCCTCCGGGTAATTAATAACCGGAATATCTTTTTGACGCGCGAGCTGAAGGAGGTAAGCGAGGGCAGCCTCACGGGTGTCTTCAATCTCACAGTCTTTGATAGCCTGTTTCAGATTGGAGACGAAAAAGCCTACAATCGGTGATTGGGGTAAACCGAAAATGTGCATAATCTCTGTTCCATCTACCGGATTGCGTTTGGCGCGTTCTGCATCTTTGGCTCTTATTTCTTTAAATTTTTCTTCAACGATATCGAAATTATCAAGAAAACGCTGTTTTTTCTCCTCGTTCTTGCTGGTGATATCAGCACGCGCAAGAATCATGAGGTCATCAAGATCCTCTTCGGCATAGTTCATCAGACGACGCACAGCACTATCGGTCACTTCGTCCTCAACAAGCGCAATCGGCCGCATGTGCAGATCAACGAGCTTACGGACATAGCGCATCTCGGCTCCAAGCGACATGCGTAGTCGCTTGAAAATACGGGGAATCATTTTTGAACCGACAATGTTGTGATTATGGAATGTCCATCCTATTGCTGGATCATAACGCTTTGTAACCGGTTTTGCTATATCGTGAAATAGGGCGCCCCATCTGAGCCATTCATTATCAGATTTTGCCGCTACATTATCAAGAACGCCTAATGTATGGTAAAAATTGTCTTTGTGGCCTCTGCCGTTGACAACCTCTACACCTTTCAAAGCTGCGAGCTCGGGCATTATAAGTTTCAACAACCCTGATTTAAGGAGTAAATCCCACCCGATTGACGGTTTTGGTGAACGCATTATTTTGGAAAGTTCGTCCTTGATGCGCTCTGGGGTTATGATCTCTATGCGATAAGCATTACGGCAGATAGCGTCGAAAGTCTCAGGATAGATGTCAAATTGGAGCTGGGTCGCGAAACGGATAGCTCGAAGCATGCGCAACGGGTCATCGCTGAATGTTATGTCGGGGTCGAGTGGAGTACGGATAATTCGGCGACCGATGTCTCCGAGTCCGTCGTAGAAATCAAGAAGATCTCCGAAATTGTCACCGTTGACCGATATGGCCATGGCATTGATTGTGAAATCGCGACGGGCAATGTCATCAGCGAGTGTGCCATCTTCGACAATTGGGTTGCGCGATTCTCGACGATAAGACTCTTTGCGAGCACCGACAAATTCGAGCTCGAGATCTCCGCGTTTAATCTGGGCCGTGCCGTAGTTACGATATACCGCTACGTGAGTTTTCGGACCGAGTTCTTTGCCGACAGCTTCAGCGAGTTCTATGCCAGAACCAACAGTGACAAAGTCAATGTCTTTAGAATGACGGTCAATAATAAGGTCTCTCACATAGCCTCCGACAACATAACATTCACGTCCCAGAGAATCAGCAGTTTCTCCTACTGTGCGGAAAATCTTTTGAGATAGTTTATCTTTAAAATTGGCACTCATTCGAAATATATGATTTGAGTCGGTGCATGTGTGACACATTCCATCGGCCCATCTGCTTTAACTACATAAGTGTTCTCAATGCCGACTGCTCCCACACCGGGGATGACAAACTTCGGTTCGATAGCGATAACGTTACCGGCCTGAAGGACTGACTTGGAGCGCGGTGCAAGTACAGGAAGTTCGTTAATCTCAATGCCGACACCGTGACCTACGAAACCGGCATGCTGCTTATGCCCCATAAATTCATTTTCAAAACCTGCTTCGCATGCCATGAGATGAGCTTTTTCGTATAATTTCTTTGCTTCTACACCTACGCGCCCCATGTCGGCAAGCGCATTGCAGATGTCTATTGAGGTCTGATGGGCCTTAAGTGCACGTTCAGAAAGATTGTCACTGATGGCATAGCAACGAGTCATATCAGTCATATAGCCTGTAAAGTTACCGTTGACATCGACCATTACGCTTTCACCACGACGAATCAAACTACCGTCAGCGCCGACCGGAAGCGAGGGGTCGAGGCCGGCTCCACCCATTGCAAAGTCATAAGGCGATGGGTTGTCGGCATTATCGCCGACTAAAATGCTGCCCATAAACAGCTCCATATCATCGCCATTGATGCGGAAC
>CAMWNL010000387.1 GCA_947175585.1 uncultured Bacteroidales bacterium
GCACCATCTTCAGCCGTATAATCGACAAGTGTGATCACACTATGGTTGAAGTATGTTTCTGAAAGAAACGGTTCGGCTATCAGGAGCGAACCCGGAGCGATTGCGGCCGGTCTAACGGTCCGTATTTTAAGTATTGAAGTCGAAAGGTCTTTCATCTCTCTAAGTTTTTTTAATGTTGAACAAAGTTACAATCTTATTACAATTTAGTAACAATTCGTATTATAATTTTGATTTGTAACAAATTCTTAAAATATGTTTAAATGATGGTATCAACCTGTTTCACAACTATTTTAAAGCTGCAATTTCTAATTTTAAGAAAAACTTTGAGAGATTATTATTACAAATTCAAAGTATTCCGGCCGCACGGAACAGCGCCGCGTAGTATTCGGCCTTCGCTTCGAGTTTCATCGGGAACGCTCTGCTTGTCGACGGCATTCGCCAGATATCGAGACCGTCTGCACTGACGACATGCTGCCCCATTTTCGGCAAGACAGTACCCGTCAAGTCTGCGACTACTCCTGCAGCTTTCTCTCCCGTTGTCGCTATCGTCTTACATTGCGGCATCAATGTCAACAGATCATAGAGCGGCACAGGCTCGACTATTTCGAGAAACTTGTCAGATGCATTTCCCTTCAGTCGGCGCACTTTTCGCCCGGTGTCGTTAAGAGCTATCCCCCTCTCGTTAAGCAAGCGCTTGATTGCCTCAACGTCGAAGTCTCTACTCCCCTCCTTTCGCAGCGCGTCTTTGTCACCATAAAATATCAGTCCCATCATCGGCCAGAAGTCATTAGTCCGGTTAGGATAATAGAAATCCATTGACCATCGCTTGGGCTGCGGCGGAAAAGTCCCCATAACAAGCACCCTCGCATTAGCCGGTATGAACGGAGGCCACGGATGACTTTCGAGTTCTATATTATCGTTGTCCATGTCTTATTCGTTATTATATATAAAGAAAAGTGTCTGACCCTGATATCAGAGACAGACACCCTCTATTAAAATACTGATCGTCATCATTTGATGCGAATCAACATCACTTTTGCCTTATCAAGAGCAAGCACTGTATGGGCTGTGTTGGCAGGCAGAAGGATTGAATTGCCGGCTTCGAGGTGCTGACGCTGATCCTCTACCTCAAATTCAATCTGGCCTTCTATTACATATACCATCACGTCGCTGTCAACTGAATGACGGGCCAACATTGCTCCCTTGTCAAATGCCAGAAGTCTTACAGATCCGTTATCGTTTGAGAAAACATCTCTGGTCACTACTTCACCATCAACATATTTCAGTTCGTCGGCTAATCTTAGGGGAGGTTTAATTTCTTCTTGAGTCTTCATAATGAATTCTATTTGGTTATGTTTTTATTTCGTTGTTTTGGAAATAAAACAAGACTCGCCGGCGAAAAGTTGCGGCTTTTAATATCGTTTAACGCAAAAAAAGAGAGCCGTCAGAAGAAATTCTGCAGCTCCCCCTTCGGGTATAACAATTAAATAATATCTTAAGCTTTGATGCGCTCTACGTAGCTACCGTCACGGGTATCGATACGCACCTTGTCACCGATATTGATGAAGAGAGGCACACGCACTTCAGCGCCGGTCTCAACAGTGGCAGGCTTGAGAGTGTTAGTTGCTGTATCACCCTTGATGCCGGGCTCGGTATAAGTGATTTCGAGCACAACGCTGGTCGGCATTTCGCAAGTGAGGATAGTCTCGGATGCAGCGTGAACCATCGCTTCGCAGATGTCGCCTTCTTTGAGGAACTGCACGCCTTCGATGCTCTCGCCGGGGATAGCAACCTGTTCGAAAGTCTCTGTATGCATGAAGTTGTAACCCATATCGTCTTTGTAAAGATACTGATAGGGACGACGCTCGATGCGCACTTCTTCAACCTTAACGCCGGAATTCCATGTCTTGTCGATGATGCGGCCGGTCTTGACGTTGCGGAGTTTTGTGCGGACGAAAGCCGGACCCTTGCCGGGCTTTACGTGAAGAAATTCTACGATGAAGAAGTAGTTGCCATCAATGTCGAGGCACATGCCATTCTTAAAGTCAGCTGTAGTTGCCATAAAATTAGATGATTGTAATTATGCTGTGATTAATTTGTTTTCATTGTATGCCATCTGCGCCGCTATAATTGCAACGCCTAAGCAAATGCAAAGTTACTTATTTATTTCGAATTAACCGCAAACCGATCTTCAAAATCATCTTAGCCTCTACTTTTTCCACCTGCCTACTATAAGGTAATTATTGTCATCAGGCGAAATCCCGTCGAGCAACTCTTTCATGCCTGCAAGACAACTTTCGTCGATATTACGTTCTTCCTTTATGGCCTTATCCAACATTTCAGCAAGGTCTCCCGGATCAACGTTAAGCATGAAATAATTCGGATTCTTGACAAAAATCCAATCCTTATTAGCTTTTATCGGACCAATAAAATCAAGGACAAGATCCGCTGCCCCACCCCTTCCTGACTTCTTATCAATCAGTACTGGTGTTTCACTCGGAAGCATGAATGACCCGTCTCCGACTTCAATTGGTTTCCCAATTATATCTATCAAATAAAATCCGGGAAACGACATGTAGTTGTGCATCCTTTCGTTGCCGCGAAAATCAGCTGTAAACGCCGGATGAAGCGAGCCTTCAGAATACTCGTAGAGCGTATCTGCTTTCGCATCCATTCTGAAC
>CAMWNL010000388.1 GCA_947175585.1 uncultured Bacteroidales bacterium
ACCGCATGGAGTGGCTTGTCGAGAAACTGGTCGAAATCGGTGTCAACCGCATAGTTCCTATAAAATGTATGCGCTCTGAGCGTAAGGAAATCAAGGTCGAACGTCTTGAAAAAATTGCAGTCTCGGCCATGAAGCAATCTCTTAAAGCCGTGCTGCCTGCTATTGACGAAATGACTCCGTTGCCGGTATTTCTGGCCTCGCTACCTGATGGATTGCAGCGTTTTGTGGCTTACTGTGACGACTGGGTTGAGCGCAGGCTGCTCGCCCGTGAATATCGTTCCGGCTCGTCGGTTGCTGTACTTATCGGGCCCGAAGGTGACTTCTCGCCTGAAGAAATCCGCATGGCTCTCGATGCCGGGTTCGTTCCTGTTACCCTCGGTGACAATCGTCTCCGCACGGAGACTGCCGCTCTGGTCGCCTGTGATACTTTCCATATTATTAATCAAGCCAACCAATGCTAATTCAGATATGAATACTTTACAATATCTCAAATCATCTCCTACTGATAACTTTTTCCTTCTCGCCGGTCCTTGTGTGATCGAAGGCGAGGAAATGGCTCTCGATATCGCTGCTCAAATTGTGCCTGTTTGTCG
This sequence comes from uncultured Bacteroidales bacterium, assembly GCA_947175585.1. Classification (GTDB taxonomy): domain Bacteria; phylum Bacteroidota; class Bacteroidia; order Bacteroidales; family Muribaculaceae; genus CAG-873. The sequence goes on from CAMWNL010000388.1 coordinate 594, forward strand.
CAAACTTAATATTCCTTATGTATTTAAGGGCAGCTACCGAAAGGCCAATCGTTCGCGCGTCGATTCGTTCACCGGTATAGGAGATGAAAAGGCTCTTAAGATTCTCCGGAAAGTAGGGCGTGAGTTCGACATACCCGTCGTTACCGATATCCATGAAGCCGCAGAGGCGGAGATGGCGGCCGAATATGTCGATATCCTCCAAATCCCTGCTTTTCTGTGCCGTCAGACTGATTTGCTCGTAGCAGCCGCCCGTACAGGCAAGATGGTCAATATCAAGAAGGGCCAGTTCCTTGCACCGGAGTCTATGCGATTTGCTGTTCAGAAGGTCATTGACAGCGGCAACAATCAGGTTGCGGTCACAGAGCGCGGCACGACTTTCGGTTATGGCGATCTCGTTGTCGACTATCGCGGTATTCCGGTCATGAAGCAGGATGGAGAGGTGCCTGTAATTCTCGATGTCACTCATTCGCTTCAGCAACCCAACACTGCCGGCGGAGTGACAGGCGGTCGCCCGGAACTCATTGAAACGATAGCCCGTGCAGGTATAGCTGTTGGTGCCGACGGTCTTTTTATCGAGACTCATCGTAACCCGGCTGTTGCCAAGAGCGATGGAGCCAATATGCTCCGTCTCGACCTGCTCGAAGACCTTTTGCGCAAACTCACTGATATACGTATGACAATTAACGCTTTCTGATATGGTTGACGGTTTTTTCAGAGTTGCATCCGCTGTGCCGGCGGTCCAGCCGGCCGACGTTGAGGCTAACGTGGCCTCTATTGTTGAGATAATAGCAGGTTTGCGTGAGCGTCGTATAGAGCTTGCTGTCTTCCCTGAAATGTCTCTGACTGGTTACACATGTGCTGATTTATTCCATAATTCGACGTTACTTGACGCTGTGACCCCTGCGATTCTGAAGATTTGTGAGGCGACGCGCCCTGTTGGTTCTCCTGTGGTGATTGTCGGTGCTCCGCTCCGTAGCGACGGCGTGCTCTACAACTGTGCTATCGCCATTTGTGGTCGCGTGCTGGCGGTTGTCCCCAAGACCTATATCCCTAATTATAACGAATTTTACGAAAAACGTTGGTGGGCGTCTGCGCCCCAACAATCTAAGCGATGGCTTGCACCTGACGGCTCGGATGTGCCTTTCGGTGTGTCGACTCTGCTTGATGTCAATGGTGCGAAAGTCGGCATAGAAATTTGTGAGGATCTATGGACTCCACTTCCTCCGAGCACAATGGCAGCTATGGCCGGAGCTCAGGTGATTGTTAACCTCTCTGCGAGCGATGACCTTATCGGTAAATATGCTTACCTTCGCAGTCTCGTCGCTCAGCAGTCTGCGCGCTGCCTTTGTGCCTATGTTTACTCGTCGGCAGGCTATGGTGAGTCTTCTACTGACCTCGTTTTCGACGGCAAGGCTTTGATTGCCGAGAATGGTTCCATACTCGCTGCCAATGAGCGTTGGCAACATGTTTCTCAGTGCATTGTTGCCGATGTTGATATTGAGGCGCTCGACCGTGACCGCCTTCATACCGGTTCGTTTGCAGATTGTGCTCGCAGAAATGAAGTGGCAGATTTCGAAATTGTTAAATGTAACTGTCAATCAGATGACGCGCCGCGCGACTTGCTCCGCGAAGTCAATCCTATGCCTTTTGTGCCGGCTTCTGACGGACATCTGCGTGAGCGTTGTGAGGAAATTATCAACATTCAGGTTGCCGGTCTCTGTCGCCGCCTCCAGTTCACTCATTGCCGCAACCTTGTCATAGGTATTTCCGGCGGACTTGACTCCACTCTCGCTCTGCTCGTGGCAGTCAGAGCATTCGATGATCTCGGTCTTGACCGTAAAGGCATCTGCGGTGTCACCATGCCCGGCTTCGGTACTACCGGACGCACTCATCGCAATGCTGTCGGTCTTATGGAAGCTTTAGGTGTGTCGTCACGTGAGATTTCAATAGTTCCGGCAGTTAATCAACATTTTTCAGATATTGGTCACGACCCATCAGTTCATGATGTCACCTACGAAAACTCTCAGGCTCGCGAACGCACACAGCTACTCATGGACATAGCCAATCAAGTGGGCGGTATGGTTC
>CAMWNL010000389.1 GCA_947175585.1 uncultured Bacteroidales bacterium
CCGCGACGGCGTTAGACTGCCTCGCAGCTTCATCAGTCATAGAAACAAGCGACGAGCCAACTGACACACGCAACACGTCAGAGTCAGATGCAAACTCGGTCAGCCGCGCAACGGGTATAATCACAGTAGCCAGTCGACCGGTCGCGGTATTAATCTGCAAGTCATAGGTTGAGGCCAATTCATCGAGGAGCGCGTCATCTGAAAACTCAACAATACATTTAACTGTAGTCTCAACAGTTTTAGCACTCCGAGATAAAACACTTCCACTGATTTCAGCTATAGTGGAGGCGTCGAGTGAATTTGGGAAAATAATCCGTCGTGACGACGCCGACAGATTGAATACTGTAATTGCCGCCACGACGAGAGTAATAATGTTTTTACGCATTTGGTATAAATCAGAGTTCAAGTTTGGTTACAGCAGATGAACCGTCAGCACAACGGACAGCTACGATATACAGACCGTGAGCGGCAGGCGATACGGTTGTCTGACCGGCAACGTGACCGCCGGCAACAATGCGGCCTGCGATATCAGCGACAGTGTAGACAGCGTTTTCGGCATTGATTGAGATCATCGAGCCACATACGGTCACTTCAACCGCATCAGAAGCAACGACAGACACGATACCTGCGGTCTGATTCAATGTCCATGCAAGTGTAGGATAATCACCGTCAACTGCTGCCCAAGCGCCTTCGGCTTCACCACCATTAAGAGCGCTTAAGGTCTCAGCTGATTTCATGACATCTTCAGAAACCGCTTCAATGCCGCTCTGCGCAGAGAGAGGATCGCAGCCTGTCAAAGCCTTGACATAATAGCAGGCTGAAGCTGTCGACTGTTCAAACTCCGAGCATACCGGGCTAATACCGGGCAAGAACGAATAACCTACAATGCCTTTTACCTCGCCGAGAGAAACGCATGAAGTCAGCTCTGACTTGGCCGCCCAACCGATTATGCCGGCCACCATGTAGCCTTCATTGCCGTTAACCGAACCGGTGTGCAGACAGTCAGAGATTACAGCGCTTTCGGCAGAACCGATAACACCACCTGTAGAAGTATTGCCGATGACATTACCGCTATTGACACAGCCTTTCACAACCGAGCCTTTCTCACCGCGACCGACAATACCGCCGGTTTCGCCCTGACCGCCATTGATAGTTCCGGCAAAGGAACAATTCTCGATGGTCGCACCATAGCTGATACCCATCACACCGCCTGTCATATAAGTAGTTGAGCTGACAACCACATTGGTGCCCAGACGGAGATTTTTGATCGTAGTCGCTGCGCGGCCTACGGCAAACAATCCGACTCCGCCTATCTCGTCTACATCAGGAGAAGCGAGTTCGACATTGACATTGTCAATCGTGAAGTATGCGCCGTCAAATGTGCCGAGGAAAACCTTCGAGGCCTCAACCCACACTCCATCGAGACTGTAATCGTCATGAAAACCGATAGGGTTAAGCGTTTTGCCATCCATGTCAAGGTCTGCTGCCAGACAGAAAAATTTACCTTCGTATGTCTCATTTTCTGCGACGGTCTTCTGAAGGTAGGCAAAGTGCTGCTCGTTTTCGATGAGATAAGGATCACTTTCAGTACCGGATCCGACAGTCCACTGAGAAGCCGCGCCATCCCATGCGGCAAATGCGTTAAGAGCCGCCGAAGAAAAGATGAGAGCAAGTGTGTAGAAGTGTTTCATTGAAAAAAATGATTTTAATTTATACGGATAATTTTTCGCTATACAAAATTAATTATTTCGGCAATAATAGTCAAAAAAGCATGGACTCCACAGCCGGGAATCCATGCTCTCTATAGTCAGCCTGACAATCAGGCTCGTAAAAGATTATTAAGCCTGGGGCATTTTAGTCTTTTTGCCGTAGCCATACTGAGCAGCAGCGCCGAGTTCTTCCTCGATGCGGAGAAGCTGGTTGTATTTAGCCATACGGTCAGAACGGCTTGCAGAACCGGTCTTGATCTGGCCGGCGTTAGTTGCAACTGCGATGTCAGCGATAGTAGCGTCTTCAGTTTCGCCTGAACGGTGAGAGATGACAGCTGTGTAGTTGTTACGCTGAGCGAGTTCAACTGCGCGGAGAGTTTCAGTAAGAGAACCGATCTGGTTAACCTTAACGAGGATTGAGTTAGCGCAACCCATTTCGATACCTTTCTTGAGGTATTTAACGTTAGTTACGAACAAGTCGTCACCAACGAGCTGGCAACGGTTGCCGATGAGGTCGGTAAGGATCTTCCAGCCTTCCCAGTCGCCTTCTGCCATACCGTCTTCGATAGAGTCGATAGGATATTTCTCAACGAGTTCCTTGAGGAATTCAGCCTGCTGAGCAGAAGTGAGTTTGGGAGCGTCAGCACCCTGTTTCCAAGTGTAGTCATAAACACCGTCTTTGTAGAACTCAGAAGAAGCGCAGTCAAGACCGATAGTAACGTCCTTGCCGGGAACATAGCCAGCAGCTTCGATAGCCTTGATGATTACGTTGAGAGCGTCTTCAGTGCCGTCGAGAGTGGGAGCGAAACCACCTTCGTCACCTACTGCAGTGCTGAGGCCACGGTCGTGGAGCACTTTCTTGAGGTTGTGGAATACTTCAGTACCCATGCGGATGCCTTCGCGGAAAGAAGTAGCGCCGATAGGACGGATCATGAATTCCTGGAAGCAGATGGGAGCGTCAGAG
>CAMWNL010000390.1 GCA_947175585.1 uncultured Bacteroidales bacterium
ACCTGATACCTGAGGTCTCTCCTGGGCACTCATGGCAGGATAGAGCTGTCTTCTCCGGGATTGACACGGTCGTAGTGAACCAGCAGGTCGGTGAAGATTAATTTGCTGTTATCAAGTCCGTCCATTTCGAGAGACGGGTCAAAGGTTATTATGCCTTCGGTGGTTCCGAAAGCAATTTTGTTGCCAATCAGTGCGCCTGCATTAAGGTTAAAGGCTCCGTTATTACGGCCGAGCAATGACGACACATTAATGCGCCGGTAGTCACGGTGATCTTTGTCTGTGCGGAACATTGCGTTTTCGGTGCAGAAGTATATCTCGCCTGTCGGTGCCATTACGACGGCCTTGATCTGAGCTTCAGATATATCCGATTCGGGCATGAAAGGGATGAACCTGCCGTCATTTACATTGTAGCACATGAGTCCGTCACCGTCAGTTGCAAGCCACAGTTCATTACGCGTGTCATCATAAGCCAGACTTCTGACGGGATAGAACAGTCCGTACTCGCCGTCATCTGAAATCCATCTGATAGAGTCTGCTTCGGGGCTATAGATACCGAGTCCGGCACATCCGGCTATGAATAATGTGTCATTTCTTCCGGGCTCCATTGCGCGGATACATTCGGCTGGGAAATACCGGCACTCACCGGAGCGTATATTATAACGTGTCAGGTCTCCCTCTATACCTCCGATCCACACATCATCGCCGACCGAGCATATCTCAAATACATACTCAGTGCCGATCACGCCTCCCTCCTTTTTCGACGGGACTTTTCGAAGAGAATGTTTGTCCTTGTCTATAACGTAAGTGCCGGGACCGTAGCCTCCGACCCAGATTCTCCCCATCGCGTCTTCACTCGCGGCAAGCATTACATTGGTGTTAAAGCCGGTGCCATCGAGGTAGTGGACCCATTCTTCGGTTTTGGGAGAATACATGCTCACACCGTTTTCTGTCCCAAACCATGTGTCGCAGTCAGAATCGGTGAAGACCGTGTTGATGAAGTTTGCAATAAGTGACTGTCGGTTGTAGGGTATGTGTTCGATTACGCTTATTGAGGGTTCGACATTCGGCAAAAAGCTTATGCCGTTGGCTGAAGTTCCAATCCAGATTCTGCCGTCAACGTCAACGAGTATCTCTGTAACTGTGTTTGAAGCGAGTGACCCGGGTTGCTCCTCGCTTGAGATATAATGCTTGTTAAGATTTCCGGTAGCTGCGTCGACCCGATAGACTCCGGCTCCATCGACTCCAATCAGCACCTCATCTCCGATAGATGCCATCGAGTTGACAGGAAACATGGGAATCTCGACCGGCAACCGCTTGGATTGTCCGGATGCCAGATCAAGAATATATACCCCACGCTCGAATGTCCCGACATAAATCTTGTCGCCTATAGCCTCAAGTGATTTGATACGCATATTTTGGAGACCACTAACTATATTCTCGTTGCCGTCGGCCAAGCGTACTACACCATTCTCGGTTGCGGCAAACAGTGTGCCGTCTTTACCAATGACGAGATCATAGACATAATGTCCGGCACAGCCAACGGGCACCGCGTCATCACCGATGACTTTGTAAACACCGTCTGACGTACATAGGTAGAGATTGCCGTTGCTGTCGAATTTGAAGTTGTATATATCCCAGTCTGTCGATTGCAGATCATATCGTCTGACAAATGTATCATGGTGTTGGTCGTATGAATAAAGTACTCCCGACCTGTTGGCAGCCCATACAACGCCGTCAGGATCGGTTGATATTGATAGGGCCTGTTCGATATAATCACGGGCATTATCCATACCCGGAAGATGGTAGTGTCTCACATCAGAGCCGTCAAATCTGTCAATGCCGGAGTCATTGTAAATCCATATAAATCCACCGGCATCTTCCTTCAACCCGAAAATCTGACGACTTTGTAATCCATCCTTAACGCTGAAATGGTTAAACCATTCAGCATTAATGTATTCATGGGTTAACAAAAGTATCATGGCTGATAGTATCAACCGTAGATTGATCAAGAGTTTTATCATAGAACTATACTTGAATTCGAAAGTTTTTACATCATATTAAAAAAGGCCGATATTGAGCACAATCAATGCCCCGACAAATTTGTCGCCCCAAAGATACAAAATTATTTCTATGCACACTTCAAAGTCCCCCGGCAAATGTGTGATAGTCGAGACTCAGTCGTCCCCGGTTTAAACAATTTGTGTAAACCGACGCGCAGCAACAACAAAAAAAGCAGTCAGCGATTTGCTAACTGCTTTTTTGTATGACGGGCATGTTATACATCTGTGGTGAAAGTCTACGCGGGGCGTAGTTGCCGACGAACCCCAGAGCGACTTGCAAGGTTCAAGTGGCAACGCTTGGGCGAGAAGAAGCAATAGTGAAATCGTGGCCTGACGAACAGAAACATGGGACTAAGGCGTATCACGCGGACAAGCTGGCAAAATGCAGTAAAGTTCCCAAAGGCAACCGTAACCTTGATGCGTAAATTAGGCAGGTAAACGAGGAAAGATGTATGGCTTATCCCGTGAGGCCTCGGCAGTCCGCAAGGATAGTAACAACGAATGCCGAGGAGTCAGCAGAATATCCGGAGATATATGCCGAGGTTCCGGCAGTAGTCCGCACTCAACGTAAGCC
>CAMWNL010000391.1 GCA_947175585.1 uncultured Bacteroidales bacterium
ATGCTCATAAAGAGTATCACCGACAAACGCTGCGTGTTCGGCCTCCGAGTAATACGTTACCGAGCCGGGAGTATGACCGGGAGTGTGAATGACTTTCAGTCTGAACGAATTGTTTGCTTTAAGTGTGATCATCTCTCCATCATAGAGCTCTTCGTAATGTCTCACCACTATCGGTTGCCCGGAATTTCCGCTCAGGTTAAGATACGGATCTGTGAGATAACGGGCATCCGAAGGATAGATATAGATAGGCGCGACCAATTTCTCGCGCAATACCTCGGCGGCCCCCATGTGGTCAAAATGGCCGTGAGTCAACAGGATCTTCTCTATCTTCCAGCCGTTACGAATTATCACATCGTAAATCAATCCCGCCTGTGCCCCCGGATCTATCACAAACCCGGCCTTTGAGACATCGTCAATATAGAAGTAACAGTTTTCAGTAAAAACGCCTGTTACCGACAATTCCTTTATCATACCGACATCCTATAATAACTGACATCCGTCGGGACCGCAAACATGAGGTCGTTCACCCTTAGGTGTCTCCTTCTCTGCTCCCTGTTTTTTCAATTCACGCTCAAGAGCAGATTTAAACCCTTCGACCGTCATTGCTCCCGGCACTGCAAAACCTCCATTGAATACAATGTAAGGCACTCCGTGGATACCTCTCATCTGAGCCTCGCGTTCGTCAAATCTAACCTCATCGTCATATTTATCGGATTCAAGCATTTCCCTTACTTCATCCTTGTTCATACCTACGCCGACGGCTTTATCGAGCAAAACCTTATGATCTGACAACTCAAGATTTTCTGTAAAATAAGCTGCAAACAGTGCTTCATTCAATTTCCCGACAGTCTCCCGGTCATATTTCGCCTCAGCGAGTTTCATCAGTCTGTGAGCGTCACGTGTATTTGTATACCTTGTAGTCGCATAGCGGAAGTCTATGCCAAGTTCTCGGCCGAGTTCAGATATCTGCTCGATCTGCTGCTTGGCGCCTTCGAGTGATAGCTGATATTTCTGTGCGAAGCGTTCGGGTGTCGGACCTTCATATTCTTTGGGAGCAAATGGATTAAGTTCGAATGCTCTGAAATCCACAGTTACTTCATCCGTCAGACCCATTTCTTCAATGGCATTTTGCAGACGTGTTTCGCCGATATAGCAATAAGGGCATGCAAAATCGCTCCAAATAGTCAAAGTAATCATAGTTGTTCCTTTCGTTTGTTAATTTTGGTTATACGGTTATTGAATAATAGCTTTCAACACTTTGACGAAGATCTCCATATCATTGCTACTGACCAAATCCACCAACGCCTGATGTCTCTCATTGGCAACTCTCATTACAGCCGCTCTTTTTTTCTTCCCATCCTCCGATAGATAGACTCTCAGACACTTGTGGCTAACTGATTCAGTTTTTACAAAGCCTTTCTTTTCCAAGGATGCGACACATCGGCTGACTCCGGCTTTATCTCTCCCGATAATATCAGCAATCTCGCACTGTTGCAATCCTTCCTTATCATACAGCAGTCTTAGCACAAGGTACTCTGCCGTTGTAATTGACAGCTCGGCTTCAGTCAATGCCGTTGATAGTTTTGAAAGCAACACCTGATATGCTGTCCCGATGAGACAACCGACATTTGGTGTCTGATATATTTGAGATTTATTCGTCATAGTATCCTTTAAACAATAATCGCCGCCCGATAGTTGACGCCGCAACCATTTTTACAACCCGGCTCGGCGTTTATGATGGGCTGACCCAATGCAGCCATTGGTAAAAGTTTCCATATCGTGGCAAGCTATGACCGTACTTGTTGTAGGGCCTTTAAGTTCATTAGAGTCTTTAGATTCGGCTGGTATGGGGTCGAGGGTTATTTCGGTGTCGGTGAGGTTAAGGAGGGCGCGGTCGGTGGTTTTTGTGGAGTCGTGTGAGATTATGAGCAGCGAGAGCTTGCATCGCACCTGTAGGGCGACAAGGCGCTTCATGACGTAGGCAACTGAGGCGTTTCGGCCGAATGACAGGGCGGCAATGCGAGTTACAGAGTCGATGACGAATGTGCGGATGTCGGTGTCCCTGACGATTTCTTCGATTGTAGAAATGACGAGGTCGGCGTAATCGGTCTTGTCTTCGGGCGACTCGAATGACGGTATGCAGATTGATAGCGATGATGGCGCTTTTGAGAGTATGTCTATATGGCTGTCGATGCGACGCTCGCAAGCGACGTAGACTACTTTACGGCCGGTCTTGGCTACGTCGCAGGCGATTTCAATTGCCTTGGCGGTCTTGTCGGTCTCGCGAGGTGCATGGAGCAGCGCGGTGGAGTTTTCGCTCCAGAGTTGCTTGTATAGAAAGACGGTCTTTGCTGCTTTTTTGAAGTACTCGGCTGCTGTAAGAAAACGATGGGTCATAAGGCTATAAAATATTTAGAGAGTGAAAAATTAATGAGTAAATAGTGAAGAATTTTGCATTAATCATTCTTCATTATTCATTTACTCCGCAAAGTTAATGACGAGGTTGAGCAAGAATTTTACCCATCAAACCCAATAAAGGTTAAAATACTTATTTGGATTGACTTTCCCTAAAAAGACTTGACAGATTTGAGGGCGATTAACTAATATGGTTTA
>CAMWNL010000392.1 GCA_947175585.1 uncultured Bacteroidales bacterium
GCAGAGTATGTATGGCGCGATAGGCGTGTTCAGCTGGCTTATGCCGGTAAGATATTATTTCCTCATATATATAAATGAGGCGCTCAACGGCATACCGCTCTATTATTCGCGGTGGTATTTTGTGGCATTGATTGTCTATCCGTTCATTTGCTCGGTGTTGGTGAAACGTCTGAAAAAGGCATGTCTCACTCCGGTCTATGTACCCTAAAAAAACGTATACACAGGTCATGAAAAATATATTTCACAGCATAGGCGCATGGTTCAGCGACTTCACCCACGTATTCTGCAACGAGTGGAAGGTGATCGGCCATGATATGGGTGCGCTGCTATTCTTTGTCGCGTTACCGTTGTTGTACCCGATAACATATACACTTATATACAATACAGAGGTTGTCGAGCAAGTGCCTGTGGCAATTGTTGACAATAGCCGGAGTCCGATGTCACGCAAGCTCGTGCGTGATGCAAGTGCGGCTCCGGCAATCAAGGTCGCCGGATATGCGGCCGACTTAAACGAGGCGCGTCAGTGGATGAATGAAGGCGATGTGTATGCGATCATACGTATTCCCTCGGATTATGAGTCAAAGATCTCTACGGGTCAACAGGCGACCATCGAATTTTATGCGGACATGAGTCTGCTGCTGCGTTACAGGGCATTGCTCGCAGCAATGACAGACCTGCAGATCAAGCAGACGGGCGACATAACGCTTGAACGAGTAAATATCACCGGGCTTGAGAGTTCGGGTATGACGAAAATGCCTATAGAGAGTCAGAATGCCTTCCTGGGTGACCCCGAACAAGGATTTGCGTCGTTTGTGATGCCGGGCATTGTGATTCTGATTCTGCAGCAGAGTATGCTGCTCGGCATATCTCTTATCGGAGGTACGTCACGCGAGAGACGGATGCGCAACGGCGGCATAGATCCTAAGATGATTGACGGTGCGTCGGCTTCGGCGTCAGTGTGGGGCAAGGCGTTATGTTATGTGATATTGTATCTTCCGCTGACGATATATGTGACAACCTGTATTCCGGAAATGTTCCGTCTGCCGCACTATGGCAGCGCTACGCAATATCTGCCGTTCCTGCTGCCGATGCTTTTTGCGACGGCTTTCCTCGGACAGGCTCTGCTGCCGATAATGAAGGAGCGTGAGTCGGCATTCCTGATAATCGTGTTTACATCGGTGATTTTCCTGTTTACCTCGGGTCTGACATGGCCTCGATATGCGATGAATCAATTCTGGACATGGTTTGGAGATCTCGTGCCGTGTACATGGGGTGTCGAGGGCTTTATCCGTATAAACAGCAACGCCGGGACGCTTGCCGAACAGATGGTGCCCTACAAGGCGATGTGGATTCTCACCGGAGTATATTTCCTCGGGGCATGGTGGTCGCTGAAGTGGATCAGGGTAAAATCAATGTTGAAGGCGAGAGCTTAGTCTGTCAAGATATTTTGTCGCAGGGACTTCGACGAGTCTGTGAACAGCGACGCAAATGACGACGAGGAGGGAGACTGAGACTATGAAGTCAATGCCGGTCGGCAGTTCGTATCCGAAATGGCGGAACAGTCTTTGCCAAACGTAGAGAAACGGAAGGTGAAGGATGTAAAAAGCATAGGATATATCGCCTAATCTGACCAGGACGGGAGTGTGTAGCACGGTTGTTGTCACACACTTTGTTTTATCATAAAGCGACAAGAGGAGTATCAGGATGAATGTTGCCGGCCACCAATATGAGCTGAGGCTCAATCGAGTCGACACGTCGGGGTAGTAATAAATCAGGATAGCGAATAGTGAGACTGCGGCGAGTATCAGAATGTCGGCCCTGACAGCCCTGAGGGTCGGCCGTGGTATTTTATTGAATATTTTTGCTGCAAGCATGCCGATGACGAACACCGGAAGTTGCATGGGAGGGAAGATGTAGATTATCGGGTGGACAAGATTATCAGGGATAAACCGTACACATAGAAAATAAGATGTCAGTATGGCTGCTATGAGTAGAAACGCAGTCTTGCCGCCTGATGTCAGAAGTTTATCGAGGGGTAAAAAGACAAGATAGCATAACATAAGGTCGCTTACAAACCAAGACGGGGAGTTGCCCGAGAAATAGTAATCGGGAGAGGGGATCCAACTCTGAAGCATAAGGATGTCGGCGACGGCTTTGGCCGGTCCGATGTCAAATTTGAGCAAAGCAAACGTGGCGAGCTGTCCAATCAGATAGAGCGGATAGATGCGTGTCAGACGCTTTGTCATGAATCGTGAGAGGGTGGGAGCGGGCTTGCCGGGAGATGAGAAAGCGAGCGTGAGAACAAATCCGCTGAGCATCATGAAGACCGCAACGGCGCAGTCGCCGAACGAGTCGGTGACTGAGGATGTGAAGCCGAAATGATGGGCAAAAATCATAATGGCCGCCACTCCGCGTAAGGTCTGCAGGTTTGTAATCATTGAGTGAAGTTATTATTGATACTTACAAAGGTATGTATAAATTGCGAATTTGTGTGTGGATGGGAGGGAAGATGTGAATGCAACAAGGGCTGTCACGGAATAAACCGGACAGCCCTTGTTGCGCTTCAAGATGGACTCGAACCAACGACCCTCTGATTAACAGTCAGATGCTCTA
>CAMWNL010000393.1 GCA_947175585.1 uncultured Bacteroidales bacterium
CCCTCTATCCGTCTGACCCTCAGTTGCTATATTAATCTTTTGCCCCGAAAAACAAATGTTAAAACACACACGCTTACGAAATTACGTATAATCCTGCCAAAATTCGCCCTAACTTTGCAGCAGAAAAAATAATCACACAAAATAAAGAAAAATGCACAACCTCCACACAACCCAACTCCCCACAGGCGACACGGTTCTGACCCCCGTCCTTCCGCCCAAACCCGTCAGCGACCTAAAAAACGCAAAACTTTTGGCCGAGATACCCGTCGACGACAAAAAACTCCTTGCCGTCGAATCCGACGACGCCCTCGGCCTGCTCGACCCCGAAACCGGCGACATCCTCTGGCTCGGCGACTATCACGGCGAGATCCTTTGCGCCCTCGGCTCAGACAAACGCCTCACAGCCATGACTGCCTCCGGCCCCGTCGATTATAAGCTCGCGGGCGACAGCGACGGCGGCCGCTGGTCTGACGTCGACTCCCGGCGTTGGGCTCCACTGTCTGTGAGAGCCGTTTCCGGCTCTCAGGCCACCTCCGTCGTGGCTCCCCGTCAGCTTTCCAAAGCTTATACCCATGTAGGCACACCGCTTCTCGACGTCGACCGCCGTGCTGTCACCGCCGACCTGCGCCGCGCCTACACCGACCTCGTCCGCCAGGCCCATGCTCAGGGTTCATTCTGCGCGCCCGTCATGATGCGCTACCGCCTTATAGGCCATAAAGGTGAAGTCATTTACACCTCGGCTCCTCAGCTGCTCGGTCCCTCGTCCACCTCCATGCTCACCGCGCCCATGACCTTGACTTCAAGTGACTATCAGACGCTCGACTCCCACGTTGTCGCCGCGCCTTCTTGGCGACCGAGTCTTGTCGGCTGTGGTGAGGTCTCTGAAGAGATGGCTCGGTCGGTCAGTCGCATCGAGTTGCTTGCTGCTCCTCAGTTCCATCCCTTCGATCCTGAAGGCGAAGCCGATATCAACGTCGTCTGGAATTCCTCCGATAAAACCATGATGCGTGTCTCCATGCCCGGTGTCTCACGTGCTGTTGCTTCCGGCAATGCCCGGCTCGGAGAGGCGCGTTTGCGTCAGATGCTTGCCGTTCTCCCGTCTGTCGAGCGTGTCGTTGCCGTGGTCAACGGTCCTTTTAAAGCCGGCGAGAGGATAATGACCGTGCCCGATTTGCAATTTGCGTTCGGTTCGCTGACTGATGAGTGTCGAGCTGTTGAAAAAGCTATGAAACTCCTCCCCGAGACCGTCGATCCCGTGCTTCAGAAACTCTCTTGGCCTAATGCCATCACGGCCGGTGACGTGACGGCTGTCGGCGAATGGGTGATATGGGGCGTTTCCAATTGCTTGCGGTTTAGTGGTTACCCTGTCGGTTTGTTTGCCGCTTCTCGCGCCGATGGCCCCTGGCATGCTGCTGTGAGTGTCGAGTTTGCCTCTGGCGATGAGCGGCTCGTCTGTGTCGACGAAGGCGAGACCGATGCGCCCGCCCTCTTCAATCCCTTGATTTGCTATCCCTCGGCCGACGCTGTCAGCATTACGATTGTTCTCAGCCATGCCGGTAAAGTCTGTCGCGCCGTTCTGCCGTTGAAGCCTGATCCCTCAGGTCGTTGGTCCTACTATCTCAATACGTCATTCGCTCCGTTCCGGCTCACCGAAGAGATTGACGCCTTCATAGTGCCGCCCGAGCGTCGTATTCTCAGACCCATGGTGGGTTATTTGGCGCTTGCCCGTAGCGACACACCTACCGACATCGTTGCCGTCCTCTCCCTGGGCGACACCAAAATCCAATCCCTATTCCCTGCAAGCCGCTCACAGTCAAGTTGGGACTTCTCCAAAGTCCGTTTCTCGGTTCTGACCGCCACCGGAGTCTTCACCGTGACCGTAACCCCCGGCAAAGTGCCGCGCATAAGTGCCAACCTCATTGACCCTCGTGCCTCACCGGGTCCCTATGCCGCGCTCCGTGTCTCCGACCGCCTGCTCGCAATCCTCGAAGACACCCTCGTCGAAATAGGCCCCTCGAAATGCAAAAATCTAAAAATAGTTCCATCCGACAGGTCCGACCGATCCGACAAGTCCGACAATTCCGACAAATCCATCGCAAACACCCTGACCGACTACACTCGCGACGAAACCATAACCGGTCGTGTTGTAGGTCATTATGCCGTCGTTGACGGGCAGATCTGCGACCTTACTCTCACGCGCGACGTCGACTCCGTCTACGTTCGTTGGGATGGACTCATCAACTTTGGCGATGACTACATAAAGCCGCGCAAACTCATCTTTGACATCCGTTCGCCCCGGATTTCCTACGGCGAGCTGACTGTCAGCCGCATGAGCCATGCCGACACCGAACCATCTCCGTCACTGAGACTGACCCTCGACGGCGCAGTTGGCTCGCCGGTCGTCACATCCTTACCGGCACTCCCTATGCGGTCGGCAGCCTTCACCTTCCAGGGGCGCCTGCACCCCTCATCCACAATAAAATCCCTGAAAATCCTCTAACAAAGACCCGTCCGACAAGTCCGACAAGTCCGACCAGTCCGAAAAAACCAATTATGAATAATAGTCTGTCCATTGAAGAAATTGTGGCTGAAAACGCCCGGCGTCATGCCGCC
>CAMWNL010000394.1 GCA_947175585.1 uncultured Bacteroidales bacterium
AAAGGACTCATATTTTCAGAACTACAAAAGGGTTTCCCATTTTTTCGTCAAAGTTTTAAAACTTTTTTAAAGAAATGGGCGTTTACCCCCCCCCCGTGTTAACATTAGTTAACAGAGTGTTTTTTATAAGCTTTTGCGAGCCGTGTGTGATATCCGTGGCGAGCGTATGACGGTCCGTTGTAACCTCGCGCAAATGCACTCCAGTTTTTGGACACGAGATGTGGAAGCAGACCGCTCGTTCTTATAAATTCGGCAAAGAGATTGAGTTGATCTCGTTCGTTACGGCTCATCAACTCGACAAATTCCTGAGGTGACGATGTCCCGCACCTCTGCCAGTTGAAGCCGCCGATCTGAAACATTCCCCAGAATGTCCCCATAATAGCAGATATCGTGTCGATATCCATCGCTTGCTGCAGGCTTTTATAATGAGCCGCCTGCTGTGAGCCGAAACGACGCGCGTCGGGCCTCGCGAAAACCAGAGGATGTGACTTCACATAATTGGCCAGAGGTATCTTGCGTCTCGATGCCATAGTTCGGAACACATTAAGATCAAAATTAATCACAGGAGTGTCGTCAGGATTAAAACCTCTGTGAATATTTCCCGTCTCCACATCCACTACAGCTTTTATAGCCGCTACATCGACTCCAAGGTCATGTGCGACTTCGGCATAATCGCTTTCGATGAGAGCCTGCCCTCTGATATCGGCAGAAAAATCAAAACGCAATGTATCACCGTTGACTACTATATAGTCAGTCCTCGCCGGAGGACCGAACAGCTCCCAGAGTTTCAGGTCTCCGTCGGCTGAATAGTCGGGGAAAACCTGCTTGGCGAATTGACTGGAGAGAGGTTTTGGCTTCCCCTCTTTTCCCGTGGCTGCCGTGCAGGCAAGAGCAGCAATCAAAGCGGTAGGTAATATGCGTTTCATGTCAGATATTATGGTTAATAAGAATAGGGCCGCACACTGCTGATGAACCTGAGTCATGCAATGCGCGGCCTTTATATTATGATTTATTTCTTAAGGTCTGCGACCTTGGCGAGAATACGGGTGAGCTGACCCCAGTAGCGCTCTACCGCCGGAATATACATGCGTTCTGACGGAGAATGTACACCCTGAAGTGTCGGTCCGAAAGAAACCATGTCGAGGTGAGGATATTTCTCAAGGAAAAGACCACACTCGAGACCGGCGTGGATAGCCTTGATCGCCGGACGCACACCATAAAGTTCCTCGTATGCGTCAGATGCGATCTTCATAATCTGAGAGTCCATATTGGGAGCCCAGCCGGGATATCCGTCGCCGTGAGATACTTCAGCTCCGGCAAGTGTGAACAGGGCTTCTACCTGATGGGCGATGTCCCATTTGCGTGACTCTACCGATGAGCGTTGGCTGGTTGTGACGATAATCTGATTGTCGCCTTTCATCTTTACAGATGCGAGATTGGTTGAAGTCTCGACGAGGCCCTCGAGATCACGGCTCATTGAGATCACTCCGTGAGGAGCGCAGTAGAGCGACTTGATCAGACGGGAGCTTGTGTCTGAATCAACGCAGTAATCAGGACGGTCTATGCTTTCGAGTTCGAGCTTGAGTGTAGGTTCGAGTCCCTTGTATTCAGTCTCGACGTCAGCGACAAAACGGTTGAACGCTACGCGGATATCTTCTTTTCTGGCAGCTTCAACACCAAAGATTGCATGAGCGGCGCGTGGGATGGCGTTGCGCAGGTTGCCACCGTCGATTTCCGACAATGACACCTCGTGTTTGCATGACAGAGTCCAGAGGAAACGCGCGAGCAGCTTGTTGGCATTGGCGCGGCCGAGATGGATGTCGCCGCCGGAGTGACCGCCAAGACCTTTGGCGATATCGACTTTGAAATAGTGGAAATCGGTCGGAGCAACCGAGCGGTGATAGTTAAATGTGCATACTGTATCGACGCCTCCGGCGCAACCGATAAAGATCTCGGCATCATCCTCCGAGTCGAGGTTGAGCAGGATATTACCGGTAATCATGCCGTCGCCAAGATTATTTGCTCCGGTGAGACCAGTCTCCTCGTCAACAGTGAAGAGAGCCTCAAGCGGACCGTGGACAAGCGTGTCATCGACAAGCGCTGCGAGCGCTCCGGCCATACCGATACCGTTGTCGGCACCGAGAGTTGTGCCCTCCGCGCGCAACCAGTCGCCGTCAACGACAGTCGTGATAGGCGAATTGTCAAAATCAAACGACTTATCGTTTGACTCGCACACCATATCCATGTGAGACTGCATGATCACTGTGGGCGCGTCTTCCTTGCCCGGAGTAGCGGGCTTAGTGATTACAACGTTGCCGATTGCGTCGGTCTTGACAGCCAGATTATGCTTTGCTGCAAAATCGAGAAGAAACTGACGGATCTTTTCCTCCTTCTTTGAGGGGCGGGGCACTTTGGTGATCTCGTCGAAGATCTGAAAGACGAGTGCCGGTTTGAGGTCTTTGATTGTCATTGTATAAAGTTATAATAGAGTTTTATGCTCCGCAGAGCGACTTAATAAAAATTTAGTTTTGACAAATAACGTTAAAAACCACGTTATTCGACCTCTAAGTTACAAAATAAAATTGTTAACCTGCAAATATTTTCGCCAGCTT
>CAMWNL010000395.1 GCA_947175585.1 uncultured Bacteroidales bacterium
GATGAGCGATTCGTGTCCTTCGGCTGAAAAGATAACATTCAAATTCCCGGCCCGTGACAATCTGCCGCGATTGGCTTGCCCTGAAGTCGAGTTGACATGGTATGACGGCGGACTTATGCCTAATCTGCCTGATGGAATGCCTGAGGGCAAGAAGTTTGACGAGAACGGTTGCGTGGTGCTCTACGGAACCAAGGACACTATGGTCGTGGGCACTTACGGCTCTGATCCTATCTTGTGTTCAGACCGCACGCCTGATGTGCCTCAGCTCTGCCGTGTGGTTGAAAACGATAACCATCAGCAGGACTGGATCCGTGCATGTAAGGAGAGTCCCGAAAATCGTGTGCCGAGTGAGTCCGACTTCATGTATTCAGGACCGCTCAACGAAATTATAACTATGGGTGTGGCAGCTGTGCGTCTGCAGAGCCTCAACCAGTGGCTCGACTGGGACGGTGAGAATATGCGCTTCACCAATATTCCGGCTGATGCTACTATATCTAATGTCATCGAGGATAAATTCCAGATTCATGACGGACATCCGACGTTTGACCGCACTTACACCGAGCCGATTAACGCCAACCTCTATGCAGAGCAGTTGATCAAACCGGTTTACCGCGAAGGATGGGTGCTCCCCGATATGCCTGTAATTTAATTTCGATCAATCTAATCCTAACTTACATAACTAACATGAAAAAAACTTTGATATCGGCCGCTTCGCTTGCTCTTGTGCTAAGTTGCGGCCTGACGTCATGCGGCGAGAAAAAATCTGCTGAGACAGAAAATGAAAGCGCTAAGACTGCGACACTGACATACTCGACCGAGCGCATGGGCGAACAGACCGCTCAGGCCGAGTTTCCGGTCGATGACGAGGGTTATACTGTGATATTTGACGGCACTGACTTCACAGGCTGGCGCGGATATGGTAAAGACCATGTGCCCGAACGTTGGTCTGTCGAAGACAGTTGCATGCACTTTGTGCGCGGAGAGGGCGAAGGCGGTGACATAATGTTCGGCCATAAATTCCAGGACTTTGACATTCAGTTTGAGTGGAAAGTATCAGAGGGCGCCAACTCCGGATTCTTCTATCTCGGCATGGAGACCGTAGATCCTGAAGGCAATCTTGAGTATATGTGTATGTCGGCTCCCGAGTATCAGATTCTCGACAATGCCAATCATCCGGACGCCAAACTCGGTATCGACGGTAACCGTCAGTCAGCGTCGCTCTACGACATGATTCCGGCTAAACCTCAGAACTCAAAACCCTGGGGCGAGTGGAACACTGCGCGTGTGACAGTGAAAGACGGCAAGGTCGCCCACTATCAGAACGGCGAAAAGGTGCTCGAATATGAAATCTGGACTCCCGAATGGACTGATCGTCTACAGGCTTGCAAGTTCAGCGAAACAGAGTGGCCTGCTGCTTTCAATTATCTCAATAACAAGCATGACGGACATTTCGCATTCCAGGATCACGGCGATGAAATCTGGATCAGAAATGTCAGAGTAAAAGAATTGTAAAAGAAATGAAAAAGACAATATTACTTGTTTGCGCGGTTATGGCTATGCTGTCATCGTGCGGCAACAATCAGAAATGCAGTTGCGGCTGCGGTGAATGTGTCTGCGAACAAGACACAACCGCCATCGCCGCCAAGGCTAACCGCGGCGAGTATAAAATCGCTGACCGCGCCCAGACTGATATCTCAAACTATCCTGTCGATGAAGAAGGATATACCGTTCTGTTTGACGGCAAGACTCTCGACGGATGGAGAGGCTACGGCATGGATGAAGCTCCGGCAAGCTGGAATGTTGACGATGGAGCAATCCATCTCGTAGGCTCAGGCACGGGCGAGGCTCAGATGGAGGGTGGGGGTGACCTTATCTTCCCTCATAAGTTCAAAAACTTTGAGCTCGAACTCGAATATAAGATCTCAAAGGGCGGCAACTCGGGTATATTCTATCTCGCCCAGGAGGCTACGGCCAATGAGGACGGCGAGGATGTCTACCTGCCTATCTGGCAATCAGCCTCAGAATATCAGGTGCTCGATAATGACAATCACGAAGATGCCAAACTTGGAGTCGACGGCAACCGCCAGTCAGCATCGCTTTATGACATGATTCCGGCTAAACCTCAGAATGCAAAACCTTACGGCGAATGGAACAAGGCAAAGATCACTGTCTATAAGGGCACTGTAATTCACAGCCAGAATGGTGAAAACGTGCTTGAGTATCACCTCTGGACTCCGAAATGGAAACAGATGCTGAAGGACAGCAAGTTTAACGAAAACGGTGATTTCCCCTGTGCATATAAGCTGATGGTCAATATGGGTGGTGAGAACCACGAAGGTTATATCGGCCTTCAGGATCATGGTGACGATGTGTGGTATCGCAACATACGCGTGAAGGAACTCGAATAATAATCAATCAAATAACACAACAATGACAATTAAAACGACAATACTGACCGTGTCGCTCGCAGCCTGCGGTCTGTTGACAGGTTGCGCACCTAAGGCTGAAACCGAACAGGCTTTGCCTGAAAAGGATATGAGTCTTCAGCTATATTCTATCCGTGAGGTCATCGGCGACTCGACATTATATGCCGACAACCACGAATCAGTGC
>CAMWNL010000396.1 GCA_947175585.1 uncultured Bacteroidales bacterium
TTGCAAAAATGACAATTCCTTTTTGTTAATTTTTTATTAGGACAGCAGTGCACCATGGTGCGTCCCTACATTTCACTGAAAGTCAATTAGATTCATTCGCTGAATAGTTACCAATAAACATATCCGATATAAAAAACTATAATTTATGGGTCAAGTTCTAAGATTCATTGCCTAAGCAAACTCCAACAATTTGCAAAGATGAATCTTTTCGGCATAAAATCATTACTTTTCGCTCAAAAACCACGCTAAATTCTATTTTTTTGCTAACTTTGCGCCACTATTTCCCAATTTATTAATAATCTAATCCAAATGTATCTATGAAGTACATTTTTTCTGCTGTTTTCGCGCTCTTAACGTCGGCATTTGCACACGGAGCCGATATTATTCCTCATGACGCCTACGCTTCGCCTATTAAAAAGAGCAAAGAGGCGATAGAAAAGGTCTCTACTACAAATTTCCCTCTAAGTGTTAACTCCAGAGCTGATGCTCAATGGACTGACTACGGTGAGTGTGACTACACTGATGACATTCTCACAAGTTTTTTCAGTGTTGAGCCTGTAAGCTATAAGGTTAAAGTTCAAAAAGATGAGGCCAACGAGGGGGTCTACAGAATAGTCGATCCTTGGACTGCTTACCCCGACAGAGACAAAATTTTCGCTGAAAATCCGGATGCCGTACTGCCCGGTGGTAACGATTACTACATACTGATTGATGCTTCAAATCCGCAGTATGTCCGCATCCTCAACTCTCCCATCGGAGTTGATGACGGTTACGGAGTGTCTACACTCTGCACTCGCACCGAGCTTGTCGGCGAGGCTGTCGACTTCTATCCACTCACCCAAGAAGAGGCTGATTTATGTGCCGGCATTCTTAAAGACGGCGTGATATCTTTTGCCAAAGAACGCTCATTTGCCGTAATTCAGGATGGATCTTATTACCCAGCTAACGGCAGCGCAGCCTTCCGCCTCGACCTCAATCTCAACAAGCAAGAAATTGCTCACAACTGGGTTGACCTCGGTCTCTGTGACTATATCGATGATATTGCCACAGCATACTTTTCTGTCGAACCTTCGCGTTTTAAAGTTCAGGTTCAGAAAGACGCTGACAATGACGGCTTCTACCGCATTGTCGACATCTGGGCCAACTATCCGCACAAAGATCTGATTGAAGATTACTTAGGCTTTGACGCCTTCTCTCCTGACAGCTATATCATCATCGACGCCACTAATCCTGACTACGTGCGCATTCTCGATTCTCCTGTCGGCATGGATGACGGCGACGGAGCCACAACCGTTCGCTCACTTACCGAACTCGTTGGAGTTCAGCTTGGCGATAGTCCCGTATCTCAAGCCAATGCGGACCTCTCAGCAGGCAAACTTGTTGATCAGGTCATTACATTCATTGCCAATCCGGCTCTTATCCTCCAACAAAATGGTATATATTACCCGGCAAACCGAAACGGTGCATTTGCGCTTGCGCTTCCCGGCGGCAAACTTCCGACTGATTACTCCTTCTCTCTCTCAATGCGTGAAACATTCTGCCCCGACGCCAACGGCAACTATCATATCACTGCAAATGGCGACGAGACCATCGAAAGCGTTCGTTACGCCGTCATGAGTTATCTTCCCGAAAAAATAGACAACAGCTTTACCAAAATCTCAACTGCCTGCTCGATTAATAACGAAGTATCTATCAACATAAGTGACTTCGACACGGCAACCCTCTACGCAGTCTTTGCAACATATGATGGCAGCAACGACGTCAAGGCATCAACCTTCGTCACCATATTTAATCCTGACGCCAAGAAAAACGAATGGACCTATTTGGGTAAAGCAGATATGACCGAAGGCTTCCTCTCATGCACATTCCCTTCACTTTTCCCCGAAGAGACCTATGAGGTTGACGTAGAATGTCTTGGCGATAACAAGTCGATACTCCGCGTCGTGAACCCTTACGGTGATCAATGGTCTCAATCAGATGCCTATACAGTAGCGGACGGCCACGACCACTACATATTCATCAACGCCGAGAATCCTGATAACGTTTATATAGAGTACAGTCCGCTGGGTGTTTATGTTCTTGGCTACGGCGAATGTGCAATCTCAAGCGATTATGTCAATCTCATCGCGTCCTATGGCCTTTCGTTCCTTGAAATGTTTGATATCTACAGTGGTGGACACCTCCAGGATAACGTGCTGACATTCGACAGAACCTGCGACATCAAGATATTGCCCGCAGTCTACGGCAAATGGATCTATACCAATATATTCAAGAATCCAGACTACGATCCCTCTACTGACACGGGCGACTATGACGACCGCATTGCCGGTAATTTCAAACTCGACTTTTCCAAAGCATTCTCAGGTATCGAAAATGTAATCTCCGGCGAATCGACTGATTCCGACACCGAATACTTCAATCTGCAGGGCGTGAAAGTCAACAAGCCGGCAACAGGTATCGTCCTCCGCCGTCAGGGCACCAAAGTCACCAAAGAATTCATCCGCTGATCACTCTCCCAAAAACTTTCCATTGATAAACAAGAGCCATTCATTTCAGCTTGATGTGAGTGGCTCTTATTGATTTTATATTCTATATTTTTTTAAAC
>CAMWNL010000397.1 GCA_947175585.1 uncultured Bacteroidales bacterium
GCGCTACGGCATCTGAGTTCTTCACTCGTTTATACGATAAGGGTGAATTTGTCGAAAAGACCTCGATGCAGCTTTATGATGAGAAGGCTAATCAATTTCTTGCCGACCGTTATGTGACCGGCGAGTGTCCTCATTGTCATAATCCTCGTGCCTACGGTGACCAGTGCGAGGCATGCGGCACTTCTCTTAACGCTACAGATCTGATCAATCCCAAGAGTGCGATTACCGGTGAGACCCCCGTTTTACGTGAGACTCATCACTGGTTCTTGCCGCTCGATCGTTGGGAGGCTAAACTCCGTGAGTGGATTCTCGAAGGTCATAAGGAGTGGAAGACCAATGTTTACGGTCAGTGCAAATCTTGGCTCGACCTCGGTCTGCAACCCCGTGCGGTCACCCGTGATCTTGATTGGGGTGTACCCGTCCCCCTTGCAGAAGCCGCCGGAAAGGTACTTTATGTGTGGTTTGATGCGCCTATCGGATACATTTCAAACACCAAGGAAATTTACCCCGACAGCTGGGAAAAGTGGTGGAAGGACCCGGAAACACGTATCATCAACTTTATCGGTAAAGACAATATCGTGTTCCATTGCATCGTTTTCCCGTCGATGCTGATGGCCTACGGCGATAACTTCCAGTTACCTGAAAACGTGCCGGCCAACGAATTCCTGAACCTCGAAGGTGATAAGATTTCTACATCACGCAACTGGGCCGTGTGGCTCCACGAATATCTTCGCGACTTCCCCGGCAAGCAGGATGTGCTTCGTTACGTCCTGACGGCCAATGCTCCCGAAACCAAGGACAATGACTTTACATGGCGTGATTTCCAGACCCGAAACAATAGCGAGCTTGTGGCTATATTGGGTAACTTCGTCAACCGTGTAATCGTATTGACCCATAAATATTTCGAAGGTAAGGTTCCCGAGGCTGTCAACTTGCAGTCAATCGACGAAGACCTTTTCCGCGAGGTATCTGAAATCAAGGAATCACTTACTCAGAATATCGAAACATTCCATTTCCGCGAGGCACTTAAAGACGCTATGAACATCGCCCGTGCCGGAAACAAATATCTCCAGGAGACCGAGCCGTGGAAGGTTGCCAAAACCGATATGCAACGCGTGGCAACGATTCTTAACGTAGCCTTGCAGATTTGTGGCGATATCGCAATCGCTTTCGAGCCGTTTATGCCCTTTATGAGCTGCCGCCTTGCCGATGCGCTCCACATGGGTAAACTCACATGGTCAGAACTCGCTCAGCGTGATATCGTCAAAACCGGAGAGGTTATCGACACTCCCGAGCTGTTGTTCGAGAAGATTGATGACGATGCCATCAATGCTCAGATCGAGCGTCTTGATCGCATAAAACGTGAGAACGAACTGAAAAATTTCACCCCCGAACCAATCCAGGAGCCTACCGACTTCGAAACTTTCTCAAAGATTGACATACGTGTCGGCACAGTTCTCGACTGCCAGAAAGTCAAGAAATCAAAGAAACTCCTGAAATTCCTCATTGACGATGGCATCGGTCAGCGTACAATTCTCTCGGGCATTGCCGAGCATTACGAACCCGAAGAGCTCATTGGCCGTCAGGTATGCTTTATCGCCAATTTCCCTCCCCGTCAGATGATGGGTATCGACTCGGAGGGTATGATCCTTTCAGCTCTCAACGCAGACGGCAAATTGTCTGTTATCGCTCCGTCGGCCACCGTGGTCAACGGTGCTCAGGTTAAGTAGTAAACCATTTAAGATCGGAGGACCGGATATGAAACCTCGAATACTTATAATTTATACAGGTGGCACTATCGGCATGATTGAAGATGCGGCCACCCGTGCACTGATTCCGTTCGACTTTTCTCATCTTATGGAGAATGTGCCGAAAGTTAAGATGCTTAATTATGAGATTGACAATATTCAGTTTCATCCGCCGATTGACTCCAGCGACATGAGTCCCGAGCGTTGGCAGGAGATCGCCCGAAGTATCGCCGACAATTATTCAGACTACGACGGCTTCGTCGTCCTTCACGGCACTGACACCATGGCCTATACGGCCTCGGCGCTGTCTTTTATGCTTGATAATTTGCAGAAGCCGGTGATAATTACCGGTTCGCAGCTGCCTATCGGCGAAGTCCGGACCGACGGCGAGGAAAACCTTATAACCGCCCTTCAGATTGCCGCAGCCCGCGAGGCTGACGGCAGTCCGATGGTGCAGGAGGTCGCTATCCTTTTTGAAGATTATCTCTGGCGCGGAAATCGCGCAACGAAACGCAGCGCCGACAACTTCAATGCCTTTAAGAGCGGCAATTATCATCATCTGGCCAAGGTCGGACTCAGCATCAACTACTTCCGTGACGCTCTGATGCGTCATAAGGCTGCAGCTCCCCTCAATCCCCAGTATAATCTTGACACATCTGTGATGGCGATTGATCTTTTCCCCGGTCTGTCCGAAAAGACTTTGCGCCATTTGCTGTCTACCCCCGATATCAAGGGCGTGGTGCTCCGCACTTATGGAGCCGGAAACGCTACGACCGCTCAGTGGTTCTTAGACTTGATTAAGGATACCGTCGACAGGGGTATCGTCGTGCTCAATGTTACCCAG
>CAMWNL010000398.1 GCA_947175585.1 uncultured Bacteroidales bacterium
TCAACATACTATATTGTTCGTACTATCCTAAAAAAAATCCTTACAAATGAACTGCACCCCAAAAGTTTTGAGTCTAACTTTTGGGGTGCAGTTCAAAATTACTCTGTAAGGACTTTTTGATATACTAATTATTATCAGCCTTTGTAGGGCGGTGGAGTTACAGCTCCGGTATCTGTCTCATCCTGCTTATCATTGGTCTCGGGTTTCTCATTAGTTTTTGTGTCATCACCAGAATCCTCGACAGTTACCGGTTCAACATCTTCAATAGGACTATCGGCAGGCGCCGCACTACTATCTCGCGATGCAAAAATCTCATCAGTTCTTGATACCCACGGACGTTTTCCGAATATACGCTCGACATCTTCAGTAAAGATGACTTCTCGCGAGATCAGAGTCTGAGCCAATTCTCCGTGTCCGTTTGCATGCTCAAGCAGTATACTCTTTGCTCGCTCATATTGTTCGGCAATTATTCTTGACACTTCTTCATCGATTATCCTTGCCCGTTCATCACTATACGGCTTTGAGAAACCATAATCTTGACCCGATGAATCGTAGTAACAGAGATTAGGAAGTTTATCACTCATGCCATAGTAGACCACCATTGCATAAGCTTGCTTGGTCACACGCTCCAGGTCATTGGCCGCTCCGGTTGATATATGTCCAAGGAAGAGTTCTTCAGCTGCACGACCTCCTAATGTAGAACACATTTCATCAAGTAAAGCTTGTGATGGTGTGATCTGACGTTCCTCTGGCAGATACCATGCTGCGCCCAACGCTTTACCTCGCGGAACAATAGTCACTTTTATAAGTGGATTAGCATAACGGAGGTGCCATGATACGGTAGCATGTCCTGCTTCGTGAATAGCAATCGCACGCTTCTCTTCATCAGTAGTGATCTTAGATCGCTTTTCGAGACCACCGATTATACGGTCGACAGCTGCCGAAAAATCATCCTTGCTAACTGACGAGTGGTTGTTTCGAGCGGCAATAAGTGCAGCTTCATTGCAGACGTTCGCAATCTCTGCTCCCGAGAAGCCCGGTGTCTGACGTGCAAGAAGCTCGACATCGAGAGTGTCATCGATTTTAATATTGCGCAGATGCACTTTGAAAATTTCAACTCGGTCATTCAGGTCCGGCAAATCTACATAAATCTGACGGTCAAAACGGCCGGCTCGCAACAATGCCTTATCAAGGATATCTGCTCGGTTGGTAGCAGCAAGGATAATCACGCCGCTATTGCTTCCGAAGCCGTCCATTTCTGTCAACAGCTGATTAAGTGTGTTTTCTCGCTCATCATTAGATCCCATATTCGGATTACGGCCACGAGCACGACCGACGGCATCAATCTCATCAATAAAGACAATACACGGTGCTTTCTCTTTGGCCTGACGGAATAAATCGCGGACACGCGATGCACCTACACCGACAAACATTTCAACGAAGTCACTGCCTGACATCGAGAAGAACGGTACATTTGCCTCTCCTGCAACGGCTTTGGCGAGCAAAGTCTTACCGGTTCCGGGAGGGCCGACCAACAGAGCACCCTTTGGTATTTTACCGCCTAAGTCGGTATAGCGTTTTGGATTCTTTAGGAATTCAACGATTTCTTCTATTTCAGTTTTTGCTTCAGACAATCCGGCTACATCTTTAAATGTGACATTTACGGCATTGTCTTTATCAAATAGCATAGCCTTAGATTTACCGACAGAGAATACTCCTCCTCCACCACCGGCTCCACCGCCGCCCGACATTCTTTTCATTATATAAAACCAGAAGAATATCAGTAGCAGTATAGGACCGAATGTCCACAACAGAGAGCTGAACTGAACACTTTTTTCAAACTTGACCTCCCCGTTAAATGCACCCATAGCGCGCCATTCATCAATCTTTGAGTCAAGTTTGTCAGCTGAAGGGATATCAGTCACGACCTTTGCAACCACTCCCTGACCGGGTGTAAATGAATGAGCATGAAAGAGAGCTGAGGCTAAGGAATCAGTCAAAAAGCCTTCGGCTTCCTTTTTCTCGGAATATACAATAATTTTTGTGATACCGTGATCACGCTCTACATACTTTTCAAAATCAGAGTAGCTGACATCCTTTGTTATCGAGTTATCGTCAAGATAGTACACACCGGCGATAAATAAAGCCACCAGCGCATACATCCAATACATACTGAATTTAAATTGTCCTTTCTTATTCGGACGATTTGGTTTTAAATTTGGGATAGGCATAATGTATGCAAATTATCTTTTGAAATGGTATATGCTCTTTAATCAAGATCCGGAACTTCGGTTATAACTGCATCACTCCAAAGATCTTCGAGATTATATCGGCTTCGTGCCTGAGGAACGAAGATATGAACGAGTGTGTCGCCATAATCTATAACGATCCACTCTGAATTGGTATAGCCATCATAATTATACGGCTTGATATCTCCATTCTCCTGAACAAATTCACGAACGCAGTCTGCAATTGCGGCCACCTGCATAGTTGAAGTGCCTTCCGCAATTATAAAATGAGAGGCAGCCGCCGATTCAATAGCCGACATATCGACTACTGTTATATTTTTACCCTTTCGCTCTTGAATACC
>CAMWNL010000399.1 GCA_947175585.1 uncultured Bacteroidales bacterium
CCACTGAACCGCGCTACTCTGATACGCATTTCGACCATCGACCGCTGCCTGCAGAATCGATACCGTCGTTGGACTATCAACGACCTGATTGACGCCTGTACCGATGCTTTGGCTGAATTTGAAGGTCGGAGCACCCCCGTCAGCCGACGCACATTTCAGAACGATCTTGCACTGATGCGTAGCGACCGGCTGGGATATAACGCGCCGATTGTCGTGCGCGACAATAAGTATTATGAGTATGATGATCCCGACTACAGCATAACGCATCTTCCACTCAATTACGAGGGATTAGATGCACTCAACTCGGCTCTCGACATACTGCGGCAACTTCAGGGATTTCCCCAACTGGCCACCTCAATTGACACAATCAGCAAGCTTAACGAACAGATATCGCGCCACACCGGCTCTTCAGCTCCGGCTATGGATATGGAACATGTGCCCGGTTACAAGGGCACACAATTCATCGGCACAATATATGATGCTGTCAGAAAGCAACAGACTGTCACGTTGGAATATCAGTCGTTCAAGGCACGTCAATCAGAAACATTGACCGTGTATCCATATTTGCTTAAAGAGTATCGCAACCGCTGGTTTCTAATCGGGGAGAAAGCATCAAACCGCACACCTCAGGTAAATATTTTCGCCCTCGACCGCATCCATGCCGTATCGATGGATAAAGAGCATCCTTTTAAGAAATGTGCTGATTTTGACCCGGAGCACTATTTTGATGATACCATTGGAGTGACCAGAAGCATAAGTGACAAGGCCCGGAGGATTGTCGTAAAAGTTGACCGTCAACAGGCCCCATACGTTGAGTCAAAACCATTCCACAAGTCACAAAAAGTAGAACAACGTTTCCAAGACGGGAGCATCCAGATTTCACTAAAGATCGTAATCAACAATGAATTGGAACGACTCATCCTCGGATATGGAGGTCACGTTGAGGTCATCGCCCCACCCGAATTCCGCGAACGTGTAGCCCAAAGCGTCCGAATAGCCGCCTCCCACTACGATAAGTAAAAAGAAATTTTTGCGAAAAAATTTAGCTGCGCAGAACTGTTGCGCACACCCTTTCTAACTTTGCGTCGGTTAACTTAAAGATCATATAATATGAAAACTATTGAAGGATATGACGTGAAGATATTCACTGACAACATTGAGGAGAATGCTATCGCTCAGATTAAGGAACTGCTCTCGATTGATGTTTTTGCTGATAAAAAAATACGCATCATGCCCGATGTTCATGCCGGAGCCGGTTGCGTGATAGGTTTCACCGGCAATCTCGGCGACAAGGTCATTCCCAACATTGTAGGTGTGGACATCGGTTGCGGAATGCGTATTCTCAACCTCGGCAAACTATCTGACATTGATTATCATGCCTTCCATGAACATATCCGCGCCAACGTGCCCTCCGGCATGATTGTCCGTGAAGACCGATTTGGATTCAAACCTCTTGTCGGTGACGAAATGGAAATATACCGCCAGGCTAAAAGACTTGTCGCAGAACTTCACTGTTACCGCAATCTAAAAGATTCAGGACGCATTAATAAGGCAATCGGTTCACTCGGCGGCGGCAATCATTTCATCGAGCTTGATAAAGATGATGATGGCAATGTATATCTCGTGATTCATACTGGTTCGCGTAACCTCGGCAAGCAGGTGGCCGACATCTATCAGGCAAAAGCCGTAAAGCATCTTACCGATGGCAACGATGAGTTTGAGGAGACAATCAAACGCACCATAGAAGAGTACAAGGCTTCAGGACGTCGCTCGGAGTTGCAAAGCGTAATTAAAAAGATGCGCCATGAGCATAAGGAGTCCGAACCCTCGCTCCCTTCAGCGTTATGCTATGTCGAGGGTATTACACGCGACGAGTATCTCCACGATATGCGTCTGTGTCAACGTTGGGCATCCCTGAACCGTCGGCTTATTGCCATGCTACTGATGAGATTTTTTCCTGACGTTGAAGTGAAAGAGATGTTTGAATCTGCCCACAACTATATCAGTGACGACAACATCATCAGAAAAGGGTCTATCTCGGCGAGCGATGGCGAGCGTTGCATAATTCCGCTAAATATGCGTGACGGATCATTGCTTTGCACCGGCAAAGGGAACCCTGACTGGAACTACTCAGCTCCTCATGGAGCCGGACGTGTGCTCAGTCGGACTCAGGCTTATGAGAAAATTTCGATGGAGGATTTTAAAGCATCTATGCAAGGCATCTACTCAGAGTCTGTCAATGACTTCACTCGCGACGAGTCGCCTATGGTCTACAAACCTGCCGAAGAGATTATCGCCAACATAGGCGACACAGTCACCATCGACACAATCATCCGTCCGATCTTTAATTTTAAAGCATCATAAGACAGAGGTATAATATAGAAGGAAAGAAACCGCGACTGTGAGGTCGCGGTTTATGTAGTAAAAGCAACAAGCAACTAATTCAGTGAATTTTATATCTTTTTCTTATAGCAAGCTTAGTCAATTCACAATTAGTAATTGAATTGTGAATTGGATTAACGGTAGTCAGCGAAGCGCTCCTGGAGTTTCTTGCG
>CAMWNL010000400.1 GCA_947175585.1 uncultured Bacteroidales bacterium
ATGCTATATCGTGTGCGACCTTGAAGTTTGAGAGTCTGTAACCACCTTCGGCGATTGGCTGTCCGTCTTCGATGGAAGTGAAAGTGAAATCGGACTCACCGAAATTACCGGCCGAACGCATCGCTTCACAAGACGGCGCATACGCTATAAATCTGAGCGAATCATTGTTGTTAGGCCAGATACATTTCGGATCATAAGAAACAAACTTTCCGGTAACGGCGTTTTTAGCGAATGACTTGTTGAGAAAATAAGGCGTTTCGGCTAACGATCCGATAGTAAAGCTGCTCACTTCGAATTTTTCCAGAGATGAACCGCTTACCTCAGTCGCACGTGAGGCGAGTTGAGGAAGAGCCGCCCGAAATTCGATACGTCCATTTTCAGAACTGTTATCTTTTCCTGAAAATTCATCCTGCGAACAGGATGCGGTCAGGAACAGTAAGCCAAGCAGGTTATATGGAGTTAAATTGTGTTTGAACATAATTAGGATATATCTTTAAGTTTATTGTCAGCGTTTAGGCACATTAATATCTGATTTATCTTCATCAGTGCGGATCCAATCCGAAACAACGACGTTGAACGGTATTTTTCCGCGTTCGATAATTGGTTCTCCGGGTTCGGGATCGTCGGGGTCATGCCAGCCGATGCCGTTGGAATAGTTAAGTTTGTAAGTATAAATCTTACCTGCTTCCCATCGGGCCGCTACAGGGAGAGCCGCCCAACCGAACGGACATATTTCTACAGAAGTTTCAGCAACATATCTGCTACCTTCGTCACAGTCCGGAGAAGTGTAATATCGGTCGTCTTTTTCATATAATCGCTTTACTATTTGTCCCTCACTATCCACGGCGAAATAAATGACGTTCATTTTTTCGTCGCGGTTAGGATAAGGATATACAAGCTCTTTATCTGCATTTTTTACCCTGAGCAGAATACTGAAATACAATTTGTCGGTCGCGTATGGCACATTTGTGATTGCAGGATCGGCTTTTCCCTCCCATGCTTCGATACGGTTTTGCATAGGAATTACCATCGCCGGGCCGGCTGTGCCCATTAACGATGCAGCATTATCTTCCGACCGGTGATTTTCAGCAGTGTTGCCCAAGCGCACTATTGTCTCGCCGGAAGAAAATATGTGTTCGACCGTTGAGACGGATTGCGAAGCGGACAGCCACTGCGGATCATTATCCCTTGTTGCCGCTGAAAGATCGAAGTCAGCTTGAGTCAAGGGGTTGCCAATGCGCACTCCGGCTATTTCGAAATCATATTTCTCATTATCGCCCCACGCTGAAAGTTCTACGCGAGCGAGACGATGCTTGAAATCAAGTTTGACGCCGGTGCTGCTACTGCTCAACTGAGAACCGGAAGCATAAGCTGTAACGAAATCAATTTGGTCAGCGATTTCGCGAGCAACCGAGAAATTCTCAAGTCTATAATCGAAACGCGCCGAACCATCGGTCACTGCAGAGCGGTTGACAAGTCGGAAACAATCGTTTCCGGTGCTTGTTTTCTTCATGTCTTCGACCGACGGATAATATGCGAAAAAATGAAGTTCGCTGTCCGCTCCCGGCCATATCAATTCTTCATCGCTCTGGGAATGAAACTTGTCAGAGACATCCTTTATAAAGGTAACATCGCCGAAATAGGGGCTTAAAGCTCCGGTGGTATTATCAATATATTTTTCTTCTTCGGGATTAAAGCAAGTCACCTGACAGGCCGCGAACTTGTCTGACGTCAGCACTGATGCGCGCGATGTGGTAACTGTGGGCAGATAAGAGCGGAAATATATCCGGTTGTCTTCTGCAGTAATCGTCACCTCAGGTTCATCTTGTGAACATGAGGGGAGAATCAGCAGAGCGCCAAGAGCGAAATATATTATTTTTTTCTTATCCATAGAGATTTTTAATTGGTAGTCAATTGACTTTACGCATTAGTTTTTTAATTAGGAACAGCGTTTATTTTTAATTACGTAAGTGAGCTTTAGGTTATAAAGAAGCTTTTAGGGAACATCAAGATCGGGATTATAGTCATCATTCTTGATCGCGTAGTCCCAATCGTCGACGGTCACACCCCATGAGATTGAAGCCTTACCTATGATTGGCTTTCCGGGCAAGGGATCTTCAGGCACATGCACTCCGATGCCATCTGTATAATTCAGGGTGTAGACATATCGCTTACCGGCTTTCCAGTCAACGTCCACAGGTACTGCAGCCCAACCAAACTCCTTGACCATAATGTCTTCGCCTACTACATAAGGCCGGGTCAGAGCCGCATCACTGAAGTATTCGTCCTCTTTTTCACCGGCATACAGACGTGCTAATACAGTGCCGGATTTATCAACGGCGTAGGGTATAACGGTCATGATGCCATACGGATTACCGATATACGGATAAAGTTGCCTGCCGGTAGCTGAATCAGTTACTCTCATCAGCACACTGAAATACATCTTATCTGTAGAATATGGTATAGCCGTGATATTGCTGTCGGCAAGGCCGGGCCATTTACTGTTGACTGTCGGGAGCACCATCGCACAGCCTCCGAGCCCCATTATAG
>CAMWNL010000401.1 GCA_947175585.1 uncultured Bacteroidales bacterium
GGTGTAGATGTTTACCTTAACCTGC
Source organism: uncultured Bacteroidales bacterium (assembly GCA_947175585.1). Taxonomy (GTDB): domain Bacteria; phylum Bacteroidota; class Bacteroidia; order Bacteroidales; family Muribaculaceae; genus CAG-873. The sequence goes on from CAMWNL010000401.1 coordinate 26, forward strand.
TGTTCGCGGAAGATTTCCTGCAGACCCTTGTCGATCGGGGGTAGGGAGGACAGCTGACCTTCGCTGCGGTTCTCGAGAGAAGCGATAGAACCTCTGCGGGTCGACATCACCTTACGGGTGGAGGCGATGTTGGAAAGCAGACGGTACTTGTCGTGAGAGAGATCTTCCTGCATCTTTGTCACCAGCGGATTATCGGGCGTCGAGCTCTGAAGCATACGGTTGAGCTGAAGGACCTTGCGGTTATACGCCTCGATCATTGCACCGATGCTCTGGTCCGATACGGCCGACGGCAATGTCTCGTAGATGTCGGCATTCGACACCATGCGTTCGATGTCATCGAGCATTCGCAGATCGGCATCGATGCTCGTCAGCTGAGCCTCGTAGTTGGACTTTTGGCTAAGGTTCATGTTGGCCTGCGAGCTGAGGTCCACAATCTGATGCTTCTGGCGATAATCCTGAAGTCGATTCTCAACGTCCTTCAGTTCGCCCGAAATCATCACGAGACGGTCGAGAATAAAGGCTTCCGTCTGAATGGCCGAACGGTTCTTGTCCTCGATTATCTGGCGGTTATAGAAGTCAATCAGTGCATTTACAATATCTTTACCCTCTTCGATATTGGGCGTGTTGTAGCTGATGTTGACAATGCTTGGTGAATTCTGATTGATGGAGAGGAAAAGCGACGATGAAATTCGGCTTGCTACGCTTCGTCTGCTGTTGATGCTCGCAATAAGCGTACCGTTCAGCTTTCCTGCTCCGGGAGTCTGCGATATCTCGAGAGTGCCCTGGGAAAGTTCGACATCCAAAGGAAGTGTAGCGTTTTCGAGATGCTTTTCTTCTTTTTCTCCACCGAAATGCGAGACTATCTTGATGTCATAGCTATCCTCGCCTACTCGCTTGATCTCTGCTTTGATGGGTGACTTTAGATTATGCAGAGACACAGAATCCATGCGGAGCTGCACGGGATTCGAACCATAGATAGGCGAGTTTCTGAAACGCCCCTTATATGCGTAACTGTATGCAAGATTGAGGGAGTCGACAATATTGATCAGCGAATTACGACTCTTTAGAACCTCAAGCTCGGTTTCATCGATAAAGTCTTTGTTGTCGACAAGTTGACGGTGCATCGTGATTGCATTCGACGTCTTGTTCTTGTCATCGCTAAGGTAAATGGCCGCAGTGACTTGATATGTCGGGACAATCGTGGAATAATGATAATAGGAAAAGCAAAGTGCTATTATGCCACAGACCGCAAACCACTTCCAGTGAGCAAGGTAGTCCAGAAGAAGGCCCATCGTGTCAAAGCCTTCTTCATTGCTGTCTTTATTGTTGTTCAGGTTGTCTACGTTGATTTCTGACATGGTGGATTAGAGTCTTGTGAGGGTTATGATGCTGATAACGAGGCCTGCAATTGACGAAAGACCGCCGACGATTGTAAGGACGGCACCTACTGCCGGGTTGAGTGTCCACGAACGGTTCTTCATCGACTGGTTGGGCTCAACGTAGATAATGTCGTTCTGCTGGAGGTTGTAGTAGGGAGAGAGAAGAAGATTCTTGTCTGTGAGGTCAATTCGATGTATTTCACGAGTGCCGTCGGCATTGAGACGGTATAGAAGAACGTTTTCGCGCTGTGCCTGAATGTCAAGGTCTCCTGCAAGTGCGATAGCTTCAAGTATGTTCATACGTTCATTCTTGGACTGCACCTGTCCGTTTGTTTTCACTGCACCAAGCAACGTAACTCGGAAGTTCATCAGTCGGACGTCTACACTCGGCTTGTCCTTGACAAAACGAGGATATACTCCATTTAAAATTTCCTGTGCCAACTGGCTCTTGGTCATGCCGGCTACATGAAGCATTCCTAACATGGGGAAGTCGATGTATCCATCAGCATTAACGAGGTAGTACATCGTATTGCTCTCGGAAGAAGTGTTGTTGATATTGCCTCGGTTTGATTGTGATGTCACAATTTTTCCATCAGCATCCAAATACATTCCCGTTCCCTTGTTGAAAGGCGCGAGAGCTGTAAAATCGCTACCTTGAAGCTCGATGTTGAGCAGATCACCGGGCATGAGAGTAGGATCGGAAGGCGCGGGAATCTGTTGGAGCACTTCAACAGGGATTTCGTCGACTTTCTGAATGTACGCCACTTTTTTTGGCGAGGAGCACGATGTCACACATAGTGCCGCAGCAATGGCGAATAGAAAAGCAAGCTTCTTCATTGCAGGAGTTTGTATGTTTGATTGATTTATTTTAGCGATGTTGAATGGTGATGCTGTTATTTAGCGCGGCAAAGATACTAAAAAATCTTTATAAATGCAAGAAAAGTTGACGGTAGAATTCGGCCTTTTTTTCAAGCGACATTGGAAACGCTCGACTCGTTGAGGGCATTCTCCAGATGTCAAGACCACTTTCAGAACGCACATGCTCTCCCATTTTCGGAACGCGTGTGTCGGTAAGCGACGCGATGACTCCTGCCGCTTTCTCTCCGGTCGTGGCAATTGTATGGCATTCCGGCATGGTCGCTAAC
>CAMWNL010000402.1 GCA_947175585.1 uncultured Bacteroidales bacterium
ATATGAAGTGGATCTCACCACGGCTATCGGAGACATCACCCGTCAGATTGCTCAGTGGCGTGAGATGAGCCTGATAAAATAAACGGATGTTATCCTCACGTTTGCACACGGCTTTCTTTGATTTACTCCGCAGCGGACTGTGGGGCAAACGATCCGTGATGGCTCTTGACAACATTTCTTCCGATGAATGGAAGGAAATATACGATGAGTCTGTAAAACAGACTGTTTCAGGTCTGATTTATGATGGAATCGTTAATGCCGACCACGCCTCATTGCCTGATAATGACCTGATTGCCAAATGGACGGTAAGAGCTGTCAGAATCGCTAATTACAACGCGAAAGTAAATAAGACCATTTCGACACTTGCCAAGTCGCTCAATTCAAGAGGCATAGCACCGATACTACTCAAAGGTCAGGCAACTGCAATGTTATATAATGAGCCGACCTTGAGGGAGAGTGGTGACATCGACTTCTTTTTTCAAGATGAAAAAGCACTTGCGGCTGCGTGCGAGATAGTTGGAAAGGGGTTTATGACCGAACGTAAAAGTGACGGATCGTATGTGTGCAACCGCAATGGAGTCACTGTCGAACTGCACTCAAAGATGTTCGACATGGTCAGTTCCTCGCAGAGGAAACACCTTTCAGAAGCCGTCTCCGCTCTTGGATTCAGACGCATGGATTGGACAGAAGATCCGTCAGTGGAAATCCTCACGCCGACACCTGTACTGAATATGCTGATGCAGAATCTTCACATCCTGCGCCATGCCTTGAGTTTCGGTATAGGTCTGAGACAACTGTGCGACTATGCAGTCTGCTACAGAGGTTTGAATGACAGCGAGATAATCAGTCTCTCACGAATACTCGACAAGATGGGACTGTGCAGATGGAACAATATGCTGATGTCATTTCTGGATACTTATCTCTATGGCAATACTAAGTCGATTTCACCATGTACTTTGTATAAATTAGTAATGCAGACAGGTAATTTCGGGTTCGGTGCTGAATCGAGATCATGGAATAGAGTTGTCGCAAATAACATCCGCTTATTTCCCACGGTTCCGGTTCAGTCGCTGACAACCGTATTAAGCTTGTTGGCAAGACGATGAAAACAACAGTTCATTACACAGTAGCTGATTTCACATTCAGCGTTACTGCTGACTCGCAGATCGTGGAACGAATGTCCTCATTCGAGCCATTCCGCGAATCCGTGTGTTGTTCCGACATCCTGTTTGATGCCTCGGTCCACCTCACCCCGACACCTTCAACCCATCTCTCGGGAATGGAGCCGGTTGAAGATATAAGTAATGATTTCGGCAGGATACGGATGTATCGTGGCGAGGAATGTTATCATTTCGAGGTCACATTCGGTGACTCTGATGCATCCCATACCATGATCGTCGATACCGGTTTCACTCAGGCAGACATTCATCTCAATAGCTCTGACATTTATCAGACTATCGCCTTGTCATCATTGCTGCATATCCTCTACTCGATGGCGATTCTCCCCAAGGGTGGTGTAATGACCCACGCCTCATGCGTGACTCTTGATGGAAAGGGATATATCTTCTTAGGTAAAAGTGGTACGGGCAAAAGCACGCACGCATCCTTATGGCTGCAAAACTTTACCGGATGCTCACTCCTTAATGATGATAATCCCGTAATAAGAAACATTGACGGCGTCATAAATGTTTATGGAGCTCCTTGGTCAGGAAAGACACCATGCTATAAAAAAGCCTCGGCACCGTTGCATGGAATCGTGCGCCTTGAGCAGGCGACAGTCAACCGATACATTCCGCTCACCGAGGCATCTGCCTTTGCCGGACTGCTCCCGTCCTGTTCGGTGATTCAATCCGATTGCACACTTACGGAGTACCTTTATCGGACACTCATCTCAGTGTGTGAAAATACCACCATAGGACTGCTGAGATGTCGGCCGGACAACGAGGCAGCCTCGATATGCCGGGATAGCCTTTGTATAAAGAAAAAATAATCAACCACATTCATCAATGCACAAGTATTTATTATTCACATTGCTGTTCATCGCGACGCTGTGTTCATGCAGTTCAAAGAAAGAGATAGTATACCTGCGGGATATGCAACCTGTCCAGGAATATCACTTTACTCCAGATAAAGAGACCGTGATCCAGCCCAACGACTTATTGCAGATCTCCGTCAGCTGTAAGCGTCCTGAACTTGCATTGCCATTCAATCGTCAGAACAGTGCGGTCTCGGTGACCGAAGACGGCAACGTATACGCACAGTCGGGAGGGGCGACTACCCATGACAACAGTTATCGTGTCAACAAGCATGGCGACATTATTTTTCCCGTACTCGGCAAGATACATGTCGCGGGATTCCGTCTCTCACAGATCGGCGATATAATTCGCTCAAAAATAATTGACGGTGATTATATCAAGGATCCTCAGGTAGCTGTTGACCTGTTGAATTTCAAATACACCGTAATGGGAGCTGTCGGTCATAACGGAACATTCTCAGCCGACGGTGACCGTGTGACACTGCTGGAAGCCATTGCTAAGGCCGGCGAC
>CAMWNL010000403.1 GCA_947175585.1 uncultured Bacteroidales bacterium
GAATTATGGTATTATAAAACATAGGGACGCACTTTGATGCGTCCCTATTGATTGTCAAAGCAGTATGTCGGACGCACCGGGGTGCATCCCTACTTTTGGATACGTCATTTGTTCAGGCCGCAGGATTTACATTTTTCGGAAATCTCGGTGAAGAAGTCGTTGCCTTTGTTGTCGACAAGGATGAAGGCGGGGAAGTCTTCAACCTCGATTTTCCAGATTGCTTCCATGCCGAGTTCAGGGTATTCGAGGAGTTCGACTTTCTTGATAGAGTTCTGGGCGAGCACAGCAGCCGGACCGCCTATAGAGCCGAGATAGAAGCCGCCGTGTTTCTGGCAAGCATCGGTAACCTGCTTAGAGCGGTTGCCCTTAGCGATCATGATCATTGAGCCACCTGCACTCTGGAACTGGTCGACATAGCTGTCCATACGGCCTGCGGTTGTCGGGCCGAATGAACCTGAGGGCATGCCTGCAGGAGTCTTAGCCGGGCCGGCATAGTAGATGGGATGATCTTTAAGATACTGGGGCATCTCTTCGCCGCGGTCGAGTCGCTCTTTAATCTTGGCGTGTGCGATGTCACGGCCCACGATGATAGTGCCGTTGAGTGACAGGCGAGTAGATACGGGATATTTCGAAAGGTCAGCGAGCACTTCAGCCATCGGGCGGTTGAGGTCAATCTTTACGACTTCGCCTTCGCCCTGCTTGCGGTATTCGTCGGGGATAAGTTCGCCGGGGTTGGTGTCGAGTTTTTCGATCCAGAGGCCTTCGCGATTGATCTTAGCCTTGATGTTGCGGTCAGCCGAGCAGCTTACACCCATGCCGATGGGGCATGATGCACCGTGACGCGGCAGGCGGATGACGCGGATGTCGTGAGCGAAATATTTGCCGCCGAACTGTGCGCCGAGACCGAGTTCCTCAGAGGCTTTTTTGAGTTCGGCTTCGAGTTTGACGTCGCGGATGGCGTGGCCGAGTTCGTTACCTTCGGTGGGAAGGGAGTCGTAATATTTAACAGAAGCTTTCTTTACTGTTTCGAGATTCTTTTCAGCCGATGTACCGCCGATCACAAAAGCGATGTGGTAGGGGGGACAAGCAGCTGTGCCGAGAGACTTCATCTTCTCTACGAGGAAGGGGACAAGAGTCTTGGGATTGATGATCGCCTTTGTCTCCTGATAGAGATAGGTTTTGTTGGCAGAACCGCCTCCCTTTGCTACGAAAAGGAAGTGATATTCGTCGCCCTCTGTAGCGTGGATATCGATCTGGGCCGGGAGGTTACAACCGGTGTTGACTTCGTCATACATGTTGAGGGGAGCATTCTGGCTGTAGCGGAGGTTATCGGTAGTGTATGTCAGGTATACGCCCTTAGAAATCATCTCTTCGTCGTTGCAGCCGGTGAACACGAGCTGGCCTTTCTCGGCGTGGCAGATAGCAGTGCCGGTATCCTGGCAGAAGGGAAGTTCACCCTTGGCAGCAACTTCAGCGTTGCGGAGCATGGTTAGAGCTACGAATTTATCATTCTGGCTTGCTTCGGGATCGGCGAGGATTTTAGCCACCATCTGATTGTGTTCGCGGCGGAGCATGAAAGCGTTGTCATGAGTAGCCTGACGTGTGAGCACAGTCAGAGCTTCGGGATCAACTACAAGAAATTCGTGACCGCCCCAGTTCTCGACTTTAACATAGTCAGAGGTGAGGTGATAGTACTCGGTTGTGTCGGGACCGAGGGGAAACATCTCCTGATATTTAAACGGTTTTGTTGCCATATTATGTTAGATAATGAGTTTGATTAGAGTATTTTTGGCAAAGATAATCAAAAAAAGCCATATTACGCAAGACTTCAGATAAATCTTACAAGTTGTCAGGAAAATCGTCAGTCTAAAAATACCGTTTGCTTTTTAGAGCCTTTAACGGTCGTTTGCTTGTGAGATTCGTTATAATGTTGTAAATTTGTGTAAATAAGATAAACTATTTTAGTTATGGCACGACCAATTAAAGAGACCCCGGAGCTTACAGGGAAGGATGCTGAAAGATTTGAATCGCTTATCTCAGACTCCAAGCCTGTGACTAATGAGGAGAAAGAACGAGCTCGCAAGGCTTACGAGGTCATGAAATCTATCAGTAACTTCCAGTGGTGAATATGGATTTCAGTGGGCTGCGGCAATACCAACTATCTGACGATTTTGACATAAAGCCATTTAAATGTGCTGAGTCAGATTTGACTGAATTCCTCTTTGAAGATGCAAAACATTTTCAAAGAGAACTTATGGCGGTGACATATCTGCTTGAATATATTGAACATAATAGAACTGCGGCCTACTTCAGTCTGCTTGCTGATAAAATAACCTTTAATCCTGATGAAAAAGGGATTTGGAACCGGTTAAATCGTAATATTCCCAATTCTAAACGGCGTAGAAGTTATCCGGCTGTTAAAATTGGCCGTCTGGCTGTCAATGAGGAATATTCCGGAGAAGGCGTCGGAACTTTTATTTTGGATAACATTAAATATGCATTTTCAAATGTGAGGCGTCTGGGATGCCGCTTCATCAC
>CAMWNL010000404.1 GCA_947175585.1 uncultured Bacteroidales bacterium
GGAGTGAGGCCGAGCTCTGTGAGGGCCTGACGGACTGCCGAGACGCAATGATTGCACACCATATTTTTAATAGCGAATTTCATACGGCAAAAGTAATAAAAATTGTCTATCGGTGTCAAGAAAAAATTAGCCGACTTCATCACGAGGTCGACTAATTTGAAAAAAACAATTCTTGAATAGCTTCGATTGTAGATTAGTTAGAGGGCTTGTGATTTGTCATATCGGGCAAATCGAATTTTCTGAGATTGATACCGTCTTCAGGTCCTTCGCTGATAATGTATAAAGTCTTGTCATCCGGGCTGACTGCTATGCTGCCGTACATACAGTTGAGATTGAGGACACGTTGCAGCGTTCCATCAAAATTATAGATCCGCACTTCGCATTTAGGCTCTGATTGATGATTAATAATATCATTTGCGTAGGAGCGCATATCGGAATTAAGCATGCCGATATATTGAACATATATGTGGCTATCGGAAACTGTAGGTTCGCCGAAAAAATATGTTGTTTGTTCATCGGTGTACTCGAAACTGAAATGCTCTCCTTCATCGGATAGAAATTTTATGCCTTTGGGCGGCGCGACATAGTTGGTGGAAAAGATGATGCTGTCGGCACTCTGATTGGCAATGACCAACATATCGGCTTGGCCCATTACCCAGGCTGCGTGTCGACCGTCGGCGCTCATTCCGCCCCAAGGGTGCAGGAAATTATATTTTACCCCAGCTGAAGCGTTTCCTCCGAAGTCATCAGCCGGTATGGGGTCGACGGCAAAACGTTTAAACATGCCGTCTTTGTCGAAGACTCCGAAATAACCCTTGTCAGAAGCAATAGATGAAACCGTGAGGCCATTGTCGAACATCCAGTTCTCATGGCCGGCCATGGCATTTATGTCTTTGCCATTTTCAGGGTTTAACTCAAAGATTGGTGACAATGTCAGTTGAGAGGCTGAGAGATTCAGTTGAATCAGTTTTTTATTCGGGGCAGTAAAGCAGAGGCTGTTGTTGGCGCTATTATAATAAATAGAGGACATACGGGTGACTTCGTTAGGCCCGCTGCCTTTGGTTAAAAAGTTACGCACTTTTAGACCGGATGTGGTAAATTCGTTGAACAGGGTGTCGGCAGACATTGAATTTAACACAAAGATCCGGTGATCGGAAGCAAACAGCCTTGTTGGCTCCCATAGATGTTCATAGGGAATGAGGATCTCTCCCTTAAGAGAGATGGTGTCGACGGAGTTGTCTGATTGCGACACGCCGTGTGAACACGACAGACAGCCGGCTGCAAGGCCTGAGGCGATTATCAATAGCCGAAGTTTCATAGTCGGTTGAAAATTCATTTGCAGTTAATCTGAGATATACAGCTGATATCAGAAATAATATCAGTGATAATTTTGCATATAAATCACCAGAACGAAAGCGGTGACAACAAAAATAATTTCCAGAACCAGTGCAAGGAATATTGTGGTCTTGGCCGCTCCACGAGAATTAAATATAACCGAAAGGGCAGCCCATGATAAGGATATGCCTGGTATGATGAAACACATTGCGACACACATAAAAGCCAGTGCAGCTAGTATCGATGGGCCGCAGTTCATCCAGTCAATAATCTCATAGCTATTAAAAACAGCTGCCGCAATGAAGGCGACTAAGAAAAAGAGTGTAAAACCTGTGGCGACAACGGCCCCGAGTGCGCCGACGATACCGAGAAAACCCATGATACATTTGCCGATGAAAGAAAACACATTAGTGATAACGCTGCCGTTTTCTTTAATAAAACCGACGTATGGAGGTGGAGTCGCAGTTGACAGTACGGTTTTACCGATAGAGTCGACTGTTATCGGTTCGCCTCGCATTTCGAGGACACGTCGGGGAGTGTTGGCAGGAGGGATTATCATCCATGCGACAAGATATAAAATCGTGAGAGGCCAAAAATATGTGGCAATCGCTAAAACGAGATATAGCACTCTCATAATGTTGGCATCCCAATCGAGGTATGTTGCGAGACCGCTAAGCACACCTCCGAGCACTTTGTCGCTGACGTTGCGATATAACTTTTTCTTCCCGGTTGATGTTGTCTCGTCTCCGGCAGATTGTTCGGATCGGGAATCAATAGTTGAGTTCTTCTCTTCTTCATCAGTAATTGTTGTCTCGACAGGGTCGGAGTCACTTATATCAGATGGCTTGCCCATAATTTCAATGACCTGATTGACGTCGGTGTAGATAATTGCATTTGCTCCGTTAGAGATGCGTTCGTCAAAAAGTTCGGCTATGCGACCTTCAATATCCGTGACAATTTCATCTCCTTCCGCACCTGAAAAAGCAGACTGGATCTGGTTAAGATAATTGAGTAACAGTTCGTAGGCATCTTCATCAATATAGAACACCTTGCCGCTGATGTTTACAGGAAAAGTCTTTTTCATGTCAGTATGGAGTGGGGTTAGGAGTTTTCGTTAATAATATGATTTACTGTCTGAGATATTTCGTTCCATGAATTATGGAGTTCGGCGAGAAACTGCGAGCCGAGTGGGG
>CAMWNL010000405.1 GCA_947175585.1 uncultured Bacteroidales bacterium
AAACTTGTAAGACCTTCAATAAATATTCAAAATTGGGATAAATCATGACAATTACAAGAATCGTATTTTCCCATCATCAACCCATAAATATCACCAGTTCTCGTTTCCCATAATCAATATTATGTTAAATAAAGTAGAATAAGAAATATTATCGGTTATAATTGATATACCCTTTTGTGTGTATAACTACTAACTTTTATAGCCTGATGTGTCAATAAAATCCAATCTAAAAGAAAAAGCACCTGCGATATTCAGGTGCTTCATTATATTCTATCATTTTTGAAGTCCGTGTTCTCTCGTAATTATTCTTCCGAGCCGTACATTTCCGTGTAATACTGACGATACTCTCCGGATGTCACGCCTTCAATCCAATCGTTATTATTTAGATACCAGTTGACAGTTTTCTCCAGGCCATCCTCAAACTGCAGCGAAGGATGCCAACTTAATTCATTTGCGAGTTTAGACGAATCGATTGCGTAGCGCAAATCGTGTCCAGCTCGATCTGTCACATATTTAATCAGGTGGTCACTCGCTCCATCCGGACGCCCAAGTTTGCGGTCGACTATCTTAATAAGGAGCTTGATAAGATCAATGTTTTTCCACTCGTTAAAACCTCCAATATTGTAGGTGTCACCTACTCTGCCTTCATGAAAAATCAGATCTATAGCCTTTGCGTGATCCTCTACAAAAAGCCAATCGCGCACATTCTCTCCCTTACCGTAAACCGGCAGACTAATACCTTTACATATATTATTAATAAACAAAGGTATAAGTTTCTCAGGAAATTGATATGGCCCATAATTATTGGAGCAGTTACTGATAATTGTCGGCAAGCCGTAAGTGTCGTGATAAGCTCTGACGAAATGATCTGACGAAGCTTTTGATGCTGAATATGGAGAATGTGGATTGTAACGAGTATCCTCCGTAAAAAACTCTGAGCCATAAGGGGCATCTCCATCCGGCGAATCAAGTTCAAGCGCACCATAGACTTCATCAGTAGATATATGGTAAAACAATTTGTTATTGAAACTGTTACCTTCACTTTGCCATTGCTGTCGGGCTGCTTCAAGAAGTGAAATAGTACCCATTACATTGGTACGAGCGAATGTAAATGGATCTTTTATTGATCGGTCGACATGACTTTCAGCAGCGAGATGGATTACACCATCAACGCTATAATCTGAAAACAAACGGCGAATAATGTCGAAATCACAAATATCAGCCTTAACAAATGTGTAATTAGAGTACTGCTCAATGTCTTTCAGATTAGCCAAGTTTCCGGCATAGGTCAATGCATCGACATTGATTATTCTATAATCAGAATATTTATTTACCAAATGTCTGACAACATGACTACCTATAAATCCGGCGCCTCCGGTGACGATGATATTGCGTTTAAAATTACTCATTTCTACCTTGTTTAATTCGCTCTGCACATTTTCTCAGAGAGTCTATCCAATAAGGAATCTCCAGTCCGAATGTCTCAATAATCTTAGCCTTATCCAACACTGAATAACTCGGCCGACACACTTTAGACGGATACTCAGATGAACGGCACGGTCTGATCTCACAACCATTGTATCCGGTATATTCGGCTGTCATTTTTGCCAAATCATACCAGGAGCAGACACCTAAATTACTGAAATGGTAGGTGCCATAATGACCGACAAAATCACCTCGGTCAACGATGCTAACTATTGCATCGGCAAGATCACGAGCATAGGTCGGTGAACCTACCTGATCTACTACCACATTGATACTGTCTTTTTCGCGAGTGAGACGCTCCATAGTTTTAACGAAATTACGCCCATACTCGGAATATAGCCATGCAGTCCTGATAATTATAGCCTGACATTGACTCTCGGCAATAGCCTTCTCTCCGGCAAGTTTTGTACGGCCATAAGCTCCGCAAGGTGCTACGGCACTACCCTCGCCTATTGGCTGGTTGCCTTTGCCATCAAACACATAATCAGTCGATATATGAATCAGCGTTACACTATACTTTTTAGCTGCTTCAGCCAGATATTTGACTGCTTTACAATTTATGTCGTAAGCTATTTCCTCTTGTTCCTCCGCACGCTCGACATCGGTAAACGCCGCGCAATTTATCACAACATCAAAGTTGTTGACCTTCAGACACAGATTGACTGCCTCTCGGTCAGTAATGTCAATATCGTCGACATCGGTAAATATATATTCATTATCCGAACTTTCCGAGGCATCGCAAATGCATCGCCCTAACTGCCCGTCGGCTCCTGTGACTAATATTCTCATCGGGTTATAAATCATTTTATGCAGACAAATTTACGTTTTTTTTGACTAAAAGAAAAGCCGGAGAGAATATTTAATTCACTCCGGCTCTATAAAGCCCACACCAAAGGATGCGATGAAACTCCGATATGACAGGATTTGAGTGCTCGCCGTCCTTTGTAATCCTCCGGCATTAAAGCATCCTCCGAAGAGGATTGAGGCCCGCCATTGGCCGACTAAGCTTGTCTCGGTATTTCATAAAAATTTGAAGAG
>CAMWNL010000406.1 GCA_947175585.1 uncultured Bacteroidales bacterium
TACTGATACTGGGCCAGTTCGACCTGGGTTTTCGCGTTGGCTGTCTGCGCTCTTTTTGCAAATATATCAAGTATCAAGCTTGTGCGGTCAAGGACCTTGACACCCAATTCACGTTCAATATTCGCAACTTGCTTCACAGTAAGATCATCATCAAAAATGACCATTGCCACATCGTTTTCATCAATATATGTCTTGATTTCATCAAGCTTACCTTTACCTACGAAGGTTCGAGGATTGGGATACTCCAGACGTTGCAAAAAAGTACGGACGGTTTCAGCTCCTGCCGTATCAGCGAGAAACGCAAGCTCAGCAAGATATTCGTTAGCCTTCAATTCATTCTGACGGGGAGTTATCAGGCCTACCAGAACGGCTTTTTCATTAATTGGGGTTGATATAACTTGATCTTTCATTTCGATATTCAATTATTTACAGGAAAAACGTACTGTGAATATAACAGAGCGGCAAACAAAATTACATCTAAAATCTGAAAAAAATGGCATCAAAACAAAAAAAAGCCTATATTTGCACCATAATAGGACACATCTATAATTATAAACAATGCAAATTTCAGATTTATGTTAAAGCTACCAATCAAAATCATAATCGCGTCACTTCTCTGCATTATAGGGGCCAATCATGATGCAATTGCAGCCAGAGGCACAATAAAAGCAATTACATCTGCTCCGGCCGGCACATCTATGCGTATACAATGCTCGCCATTTGATGTCACAGTTTCAGGCGCGGAGCCTGAAGGTCATTACGGTATGTATATTTCAAAAGGAGAAGGCTCTGAAATTACAATCTCAGGCGAGGGATTAAGCCAAGTCGAGATATACGGTTGCGGTTTAATTTCACTTGAGACTGTTTCTGCGCCCGACCTCTTCATCTTGAAGTGCTACAACAACAAGTTAACCACTCTTGATCTCAGCAGTTGCGCGAAACTCGAAATACTTGAATGTCAAAAAAACAATCTGGAGACTCTGGATCTAAGACAAAATCCGCTCATTGAGAAACTTGATGTGAGCAACAACAACCTATCTTCACTGGAGTTAGGAACATTGGACTATCTGACTGAGTTAGACTGTAGCAACAATCCCTTGACAGCTCTTGAAGTCACTAATTGTAAAGAACTTACGGACCTTTATTTTCAAAATTGCACACTCTCTGACATCAACCTGTCGAACAACCCCAAACTTGAATGGATTTTCGCATACAATAACGGACTGGCAGGTGAAACGATGACTAATTTCATAGAAAACATGCCGGAAGCTCGTACAACAGGCCTTATATATATCATTGACACACGTGCTCAATTTGAATCCAACGTCTGCACCATGGACGACGTCAGAGCCTTTGCTACAAAAGGATGGGCAACGATGGACTACTTAGGCGGCTCCGGAAGCGACTCACAAATCGGAAAGTTTTACCCCGGCTGTGACTATGTGCCTACTATCAGCGACAGTAAAATATCACTGACCACGGCACGCCAACCCGGCGAAAAAATCACATTAAATATAAGCACCACATCCAATATCACAATCTACGGAGTTGAAGAAAAAGGTGAAAGCGGCAAACTGACATATACGCTCACATCTTCTAATATTGAAATAATGGGTGATGTCACTTCGTTTGAATGTCCCGATAACGATATTACAGCCCTAAGTTTTAGCGATCCATCGCTGCTAACTTACATTGAATGTCAAAACAATAAAATCGAATCACTTGATTTGACAGGCGCTCGCAGACTCGTCCAACTATATTGCCAGAACAACGCTATCTCAAGCCTCAATCTCGAAGGCTGCACATCTCTCATGCGCGTCAATTGCTATCAGAACAAACTGAAAGGCAAAGAGATGACTAACTTCATGAATTCACTCTACCAGGCTACAAACGAACCATATCTTTTCGTAATAGACACTAAAGCCGATGGAGTTAGCGAAGGTAACATCGCAACCACTACCGATGTCAAAATCGCTACTGATAAAGACTGGGAGGTATTTGACTATGCAAACGGAGCCAACTGGGGTATGGGAGTTCCCTACGAAGGATCTGAACCGACTGAGCCTGAACTTCCGGAACAATACTTTACCCTGACTCGCTCATCAAAGGGGCATATTATGTTTAACATCTCTTTTGCGGATAACGACTATACACCGATCATAGAGGGCGGAACTCTTTCCGGCTGGAACGGTTCAGGGCTAACAATCAATATGACCGATGAGACAGTCAAAGTGTATGGTGATGCAGTCGCCGTTCAGGCACTTTTTGCCATGATTGAAAATATTGATGTAACAAATCTCCCTAATCTAACCGAACTTAATGTCGCACTTAATGACATTACTGAAATTGATCTCACTCACTGCCCGAAACTATCTACTTTTAGCTGTGAAGGCAACCTCATCACATCTCTTGATTTCAGCAACTGTCCTGTTATTGATTTCATAAACTGCTACGGCAATCAGATAAAAGGAGAAGAGATGACGCGAATGATCAACTCCCTCCCCACCCGATCAAGTGACGC
>CAMWNL010000407.1 GCA_947175585.1 uncultured Bacteroidales bacterium
CCAGATACGCGGCTGTTTTACAGGTCCCGTTCTGAGCGCAGGCTATCATGGCGTTGCCGTCAAGTAGCGGGCCTATGCCTTGTTCCTGTATGGGCGTGCACTCTTCAAAGTGCATCGCATCAAGTGCGTCAAGCACATCATATCCTAAGTCAAATTCGTCAAATCTCATTAAAGCTATAGCGTTTGAGGTGTTATTTTGCAAAATTACTAAAAAATTGTAAGAAAAACATGTTTGCTAAGACTTAAAAATCTTACTAACTTTGCATTCGAAATTTAACACTCTTTGGCGTGAAAAAGATTTTGAAGGCTATATTGACTGTGATTGTCGTGCTGACATTTACTCAGCAGGCTTCAGCCTTATCTTTTGCCCTTGATTCGATTGCCGAGTGGGGACGTTTCCCCCGGTTTTGTGTTGATGTCTATCATTGGGGTGACAAATTTTTTAATTCTTACGATTCCACTTATGTCGTAGGCACGGGGTATAAGTTTAATGTGAAACTAAAGACCCAATCGTGGACTGACCTCTATCATTTTAATCTGCCGGGCGATGTGGACATGATTATGACCTCCGATCCATCGACAACCGTTGGTGCATATCTGACTTATCTCGCCGTGTCAGCCGGATATGATATAAACCTGAGTAATCTTATAACGGGAGCCGAACGCACTCGCACACGTTTTAACTTCGGTTTTAACTGCAGTCTTCTCGCCGTTGAGTGGAATTATGTTACCAACGACGTCGGCACCACCATTACCCGAGTCGGCGAAGACCACAATCATGTCACGACTGATATTCCTTTTAATGGCATCAACACATCTCAGTGGTCTCTCGAGGCATACTATTTTTTTAATCATAAGCGCTATTCTCAAGCCGCTGCGTTTGCATTCAGCAAGGTGCAGGAGAAAAGTCAGGGATCATTTTATGCCGGGCTGTCGGTATCAAATCAGAAATACGATTTCAATTTCTCCGATTTGCCTGATCGTCTGTTAGCGATCTTTCCTGAAAACTGGGCCGACAATAATTATAAAGTCTCATGTCGCAATTATGGATTGCGCGTCGGCTATGGCTATAACTGGGTGTTTGCCCGTCACTGGCTCTTCGGAGTCAGCGAGTCTCCGATAGTGGGGCTGCGCCGTGGCAAGATTAACAGCTCATTTGACAGCAATTCATTCGCTTTGTCTAATCGTATCGGAGTGTCTTTAGTCTGGAATAATGGACGCTGGTTTGCCGGCGCGGCGGCCAAACTCGACAGCAACCTCATCTATGACAAAGACCACACCTTCATCGCCGGACTTATCACTGCCGAAGCTGCCATTGGATATAGATTCAATATCTGGTAATCACATTGGATTCACATATATAATATAATGTATCATAAAAAAATTCGCCTTCCATTTCTGAAAGACGAATTTTTTATAAAGACTTTGTCGAGTCTGTTACTGCTTGCCTGAAACAGCGACTTCGCGGTTGATCTTTGCTACGAGACCTTGGAGCACCTTGCCCGGGCCGAGTTCGATAAACTCGGTAGCCCCGTCGGCAATCATATTCTGCACTGTCTGAGTCCAGCGCACAGGTGCTGTGAGCTGTGCGATAAGATTAGCCTTGATTTCCTCGGGGTCAGTGTGAGGCTTCGCGTCGACATTCTGATAGACGGGACATGTCGGCTTAGAGAACGTAGTGTTTGCAATAGCTTCTGCGAGTTCGGCGCGGGCAGGTTCCATGCAGGGTGAGTGGAATGCACCGCCGACCTTCAGCTTAAGCGCGCGTTTCGCACCTGCTGCGAGCAACTGTTCGCATGCTGCGTCGATTGCTTCGATTTCACCTGAAATAACGAGCTGACCGGGGCAATTGTAATTGGCGCAAACTACCACACCGGGTATGCCGGCACAGATTTCCTCAACTTTTTCATCGGGCAGGGCGAGCACCGCAGCCATTGTCGACGGCTTCAGTTCACATGCTTTCTGCATTGCCTGTGCACGGGCTGCGACCAGACGGAGGCCGTCTTCAAAACTCAGGGCGCCGGCAGCTACGAGAGCTGAAAATTCGCCGAGCGAGTGACCTGCGGTCATATCGGGTTTAAACTCTTCGCCGAGTGATTTTGCTAAAAGTACAGAGTGGAGGAAGATCGCCGGCTGTGTGACTGCAGTCTGACGGAGATCTTCGTCTGTGCCGTTAAACATCAGGTCGGTGATTCTGAATCCGAGGATTTCATTTGCTTTCTCAAAGAGTTCGCGAGCTTCAGCGTTGTTGTCATATAGGTCTTTACCCATACCGACAAACTGTGCTCCTTGTCCGGGAAATACGTAAGCTATCATTGTTCTATTTTAATAATTTGGAGTTTCCGTTTTAATTGACTCTGCAAAGTTAGACATTATTTCGCAAATAATACCTAACTTTACTACCTCATTTCGTGTCGGATGACCCTCATTAATATCTTTTATATGCACTTTTTGCTTGATATCCCATTGTTCCTGACCAATATCCGTGGATGGCAACTGATAATTATACTCATGGCCCTGC
>CAMWNL010000408.1 GCA_947175585.1 uncultured Bacteroidales bacterium
GGTTTTAATATCGTAAAAAAATCAGTGAGAGACTTTGCCGGCACCGGTGCGTTGCGATATCTTGTCTCGACATTCGATCCTCAGAACGGCATACTCATGGACTACGACGCCCCCGGACGCGGACGCAAGGTGGTGACCTTTGCCAACGTCTTGCGCGACAAAGTCTTTCCTCTCGCTCCGGCTGTGGACTTCATGTTACGTCAGGGACAGACCGAGATGCAGCGCCCGGTTGAGATCGAATTTGCCGGCAACATCAATCCGCAGCAATCACCCGAAGGCATAAAAGGCCACATCTACTGGCTGCAGATTCGTCCGATAATTGATAAAAAGGAGAACGTCGACGAAGCCGCGCTTAACGCCAACGATGAAGACCTGATACTCCGCAGCAACACGGCTCTCGGCCACGGCAATATTGACGGTATTAGCACGATTATATATGTCAAACCCGAAAATTTCGACTCTCTGAAAAATACCGATGTCGCGCGTGAACTCCATACAATCAACCGCGAGATGGCCGAGCGAAGCGAAGGCTATATACTCATCGGCCCCGGCAGATGGGGTTCAAGCGATCCGGCATTAGGCATCCCGGTCAAGTGGCCCGACATCTCGGCTTCACGGCTTATCGTCGAATCTTCGCTCAACAATTACCGCATAGAGCCGAGCCAAGGCACCCACTTCTTTCATAATCTGACATCCTTCGGCGTAGGCTACTTCACTATCAACCCTCACAGTGAAGACGGCATATACAATCTCGATTACCTCAACTCGATGCCGGCGGTTTATGAATCAGAACGCCTTCGCGTAGTGAAATTCGATAACCCGTTGACGGTTGCCATTGATGGTCGTAAAGGCGCCGGAGTTGTTTTCCGTCATGACAGAGGCCCTGCAACAGTCAAAGACGTCGATACGGATATCAGTGACCAGTCATCACATATTGAATAATATTAGAAAACCATATTCAAAAATAAGTAATAGATGTCATTTCTCAACGCTATAAAGAGATCATTCGGTTTCGGCAAGGATGTCGATGACGGACTGTTAGACGACAGTGCCGATCGTCCAGTTGACTCTATGACACTCTCCGACTCACCTCAGACCGATCAAACTGAGGACACATCTGACTCCATAACAGTAGACAAAGCGGAGATAGATATGATTTTTGACCATGTCGTCAACATCTTTAATGATGCCCTGCCTGAATTTTTAAAACAAGCCGTTGACCCCGAAATTCAACGGAAAAAAATCTATGATAGTCTCGATAACTCTATCAAGACTTATCTGGCATCAATCTCTGATCAGACACGCCGGCAATGTGAAGCGCGTTGGTGCGCCGAGCAGACCGAAATGCGTGGTGAGATGGAGCATCTTAAGGCCAAGGCAAAAGAAATCGAACAGCAACGCTTCGACATCAAACAGCAACAGCTCAGTGCCGACCGCCAGCGTCGTGCCCTGACTAATAAAGTGCAGGCTCTCGAAAATCAAGTCGCCTCATTTGAAGCCGAACGCGAACAGTTTGACCTCGAAAACAAAAGCCTCGTCAACAAACTCAAAGTCGCTGCTGTCCATGAGTCTGAAGCGCAAGCTCTGCGCGACGAACTTATTGATGCGCGCGCTGAAATCGTAGCTTTGCGCAATGCTTCAGCGACCGGTGAAGAGCCCGAACCTAATACTGACAACAACGGGGTAATCGCCAGACTTGAAGACGAAATCAGCAAACTTAATAACCAACTCGAACAAGCTGCTGAAAAAGACCGCATCGCTACTGAAATGTTTAACGGCCTGCAATCCAAAGCGTCGGCTGCCCGTAGTGAGCTGTCTGCGCGTAACGCTGAAATCGAATCTCTGAAACAGAAACTCGCCGAAGCCGAAAATGTACGCTCCGATATAGACCAGCTTAACAAGCAGATGGCTCTCGTAGAGGCCGCGATCGACAAGCGTGACCGCAAGATAGCCAAACTTAAAGAAAAATGCGACAAACTTCAGAATGAGAATGAATCTCTTCGCAACACCATAAGCGACAATCTCAAAACTTATGCCTCGACCGAAGATACTCTCAAACGCCGCATCGCCGAACTCGAAGCTGATCCGACCACCCCGATTGCTGAGTCTGACCTTTTTTCCGGACAGGCCGTAGAAACGGAACCGGAACCGACGATAATCGCGACACCCAGGATTTCGGATTCTGATCTTAACGCAATCGACGATAACTTTGACAACTCTGACTGGCTGAGTTCCGAGCCGACGGTCACTCCGTCAATGCGGGCCAACGTCAACGAAGCCGATTTCGGCTATCAGCCTCCCACTCGTAAAAATAACCGTCACGATAACGAAGCTCAATTATCACTTTTTTAAATTATGCTTACACGATTCAAAAAATACATGATTTGCGCCGCAGCCTTATCTCTGTCGGCTTCAGTTGCTCTCGCCTCCGGCGCTCGTTCTCCCTATGTCAGCGAAATTGCGCCCTATGTTTCTCCTGAAAATACTCCGGCCTCGCCTGCCAATCTCGTATAT
>CAMWNL010000409.1 GCA_947175585.1 uncultured Bacteroidales bacterium
TATAACAAATCAGCGGCCGTGTCCGCTTTTTCTTTAAGTAAACAGCATTGGGGTGCGTCCCTACATTTTAATTAGATTCATTCGCTGAGTAGTTGCGATGAAAAACTACGGCGTTAGATTTTTTATTAATTTTGTTGTTTGAGGTGTGAACCATGTCGGGTGGTAATGGATTGTAATTGTATGAAAGTATCAGGATATATAAGGATATTGATGGCGGCGGTGGCGATGTCGGTCGCGGCTGTCGCAACGGCAGCGACAAACTATGAGGTTACGGCTGTCAAGGCGTCGAGGTTTTTCGAGTGGCGCGAATGGGCGAGCGCCGAGGCTCTCTACGGCATTATGCTTGCCGAGAAGCCGGATGTAGATTCCACTTATATCAAGGCGATAGTGGCGGCGTCGATGATCGGTCATACTGACGCAGCATCTCATCTCCTCACACAGGCGATGAAAGCCGGTGTGAGTTTTCCGAGGTTGATGGCCGGGGTGAAGACGGTGTCGTTTGAGGTCGGGGCGGCCAATGTCTATGAGGACTTCCTGTTGCGCTCGCAGCGCGACTGCCCGTGGCTCGAAAGAGCCATCGACGCCGAGCTTCTGAAATATTACCGGTTCAGGGACAACGGTGAACTGATCGTGCGCTATGCCCGTAAGATGCTTGCCGGGGTGCCTCAGTCGGTCGACTATCTGTCGGCTCTCGCCGAAGGTTATGTGATAACGGGTGATTATGACAGCGCTATCGCAGCGTGGCAGAAGATTCTGGAGGTGTCGCCCGAAGATTACCTGACGCTGCTGAAACTCGGCAATTACTACGCCAATGCCGGTCAGCACGACGAGGCTCTCGAATATCTCGGACGCGCTGAGGCGGTCAGAGCGACGCCTTATGTGACACAGCGGCTCGCATCGCTTGACTCGGTCGGGAAAAAACTGTAACTTTGCTGCCGGATAATTGAAAGTTACTTAACCGACACATAAAATTATGATTAAAAATCTTTTGTTTGATCTCGGTGGTGTGATCATGGACATCGAAAAGGAGCGTTGTGTCGCTTCGTTTCAGTGTCTGGGACTGCCCGACGCGGCCTCATATTTCGGCGATTACTCTCAGAAGGGGCCTTTCATGTTGCTTGAGGAGGGAGTGATCACGGCTGACGATTTTCACCGCACACTCCGCGAGGCAATCGGGGGTCAGGTGACCGACAGTCAGATAGACGATGCATTCTGTGATTTTCTCATCGGTATACCGGCAGAGCGTCTCGCTCAACTCCGCGAATTACGTAAGAAATATAATATCTATCTGCTAAGTAACACGAACTCCATCATGTGGCACTCGAAGATCAAGGACGAGTTTAAGAAAGAGGGTCGTGAGCGCGAAGACTATTTTGACGGCATGGTGACGTCGTTTGAGGCTAAGTCAATGAAGCCCGACGAGAGGATATTCGGCTATGCGGTCGAGACATTGGGGATCAAGCCTGAGGAGACGATCTTCCTCGACGACTCTCAGCGCAATCTCGACGCGGCCGGGAGGTTGGGATTCAAAACGCTGCTCGTCAGTCCGGGCGAGGAGTTTTATGCACTTTTGACAGCTGAAGGTCTATAATGGCGGCTCCCGTTAAGGTTGCGACGGTCGGGATGTTTGATGGTGTGCACCGCGGTCACCTGGCGCTGCTCTCACGAGTCAGCGATGAGGCGAGAAAGCGCGACGGCCGGGCATGGGTCTTTACGTTTGCGGCTCATCCGCTTACGCTTATCGCGCCTGACAAAGTGCCGTCTCCTCTGATGACTGTTGCCGATAAGGTGGAGGCGTTGAAGGCAACGGGTATTGACGGGGTCGAGGTGCTTGATTTTGATGAGGATCTCCGTCGGCTTACCGCTGAAGAGTTTCTGACGATGCTCCGTGACCGTTATGGGGTCGGAGTGCTTGTCATGGGTTTTAATCATCGGTTCGGCTCTGACCGCGTAGTCGAACTCAGCCATTACCGCGAAATAGGCCGCCGTCTCGGCATGGAGATAATCCGGGCCGACGAGTTGCGCGACGATGAGATTGCCGCTACAATCTGCAGTTCGTCAATAAGGGAAGCTATAGCTGAAGGAGATGTGAAGGCGGCCGGCGATATGCTCGGCAGACCTTATGCGCTCCACGGTAATGTGGTGGCCGGTAAGCAACTGGGCCGGAAAATCGGTTTCCCGACGGCTAATGTCAGCTTGACGGAGCCGGGGATGCTGACGCCGCTGAAGGGCGTCTATGCGGTAGATGTCACTCTACCCGGCGGAGAGAAGCACCGCGCTATGCTTAATATCGGGGTGAGACCTACGGTCGATGACAGCGATCGCCCCGAGGTGACGATTGAAGCCCATATAATAGACTGGAGCGGTGATCTTTACGGTCAGCCTCTAACGATAGAGTTTCTTTCACGGCTGCGCGATGAGCTGCGTTTCGACGACCTCGACTCCCTGAAGCGCCAACTCGAAAAAGACAAAGCCCTCGCGATGGGCGAGGGCTGCGGTGTATCGGG